>JANMKB010000451.1:0-11402 GCA_031371805.1 Blastocatellia bacterium
ACTGCGCGAAATAATTGAATGCGCTTTGAGCAATTCCACGTTTGCGGTTGCGGACATTTCCGAAGAAATCACGCTGGTGATGTATTGTTCGAGCGGCACTAAATTAATGACGAGCAGATTTCCCTGCGCGTCAATTTTCAGTTTCAGCGCACCTTGGAATGTTTGCTCCTCTTTGCGTTCCCAATGAAAGCCGATGCCAATAACAACATCGTGAATCGTGAATGAAGCGTTTTCAGATTGCGGTGTGAGCGTGACTTCAGAGGTGAAAAACGACCCGTCATCGAACTGAATTAAATCGCTCGCAATCGTTGTTTGATAGCTGCCCGCCGGAATTGTGCTTTGATTATTCGTGACAAAATCGCCGTGCAGCGTGAAGCGTACCACGCCCGCAGGCATAGTCATGACACCAACCGCAAGTTCAGGTTCGTAGTTAATTTTGATCAAGATTATGGCTCCAGAATTTCGATGTCATGCAATCGTCCCACATCAATCGTAATCGGGTCGTTGTCATTAAGCGGTTCGTAAATACTGGCGAATTTTGCATTCCAGACAAGCTCTTCGTGCTTGTACGATGATTGCGTATGCACGACCTGCGAAGCTGTTTCATCCATCCCCGTCAGCAACACAAAAAATTCTGCATCGGCTTGCTGTAGCTGCTCCGGCGTGTAGCCGTAGAGCGGACTTTGTTCATCAATCGGATGGACAATCGTCCACGCCAGCGGAAAAAATTCTACGCGATGACGTTCTAATTTCAGTTCGTGAAAGCGGCGATTCGTCGGCCCATTGCCGGGGACATACAACGAGATGTTTACTTTTACCTCCAGACCATACAACTGATTTTTCCGCCCGTTCGTAATGCGAAACATAAATCCGGTGATGTTTTTGTATGGCGCGATCACCGCTTTTTCGCTGAACACAATTTTTGCGGTAGGCCGCGAGAACCGCGCAAAAATCAAGCCCGTAATTAAGGCTGTAGCGAGTAAGCCAGCTAAGGATTCGGCTACGACAATTAAATTTGCCGCCATTCCGACCGGGCTGATATTGCCGTAACCAATCGTCGCGAACGTATGGACGCTGAAGAAAAATGCCTGCCAGAATGCCCCATACTGATGTTCGACCATCGTGCCTGACAACGCGCCTGCCCCACAGGCCAAATATGCCAATGCGAATACAGCGTTGATAAAGACAAAGCAAAACGTCATCAATCCCAAAAATTTGCCCCACGAAACTGTCAACAATAGATGATACGGGCTGAGCGAAGACCAAAAGGCCAGCCCCGTGCGCCGAACATTAAAGCTGCCATCCCGATTGACCAGACGCTGGCGGCTCTCTTTGGCAACAACTGACCCAAAGCCCAAATCTTTGGGTTCGTCTTTTTCGACAGCGACAATATTTTCTGAGGCGGTGAATTCTGCGCTCATAATCACTAACGTAGCGCAACCAGCATGGTTGCGACAGGCTTTGCGCTTCGCAGAGCCTGATCCATTCCTTCTCTACAACTTTTATAGAGATGTACGAGTTAAAGCCCGGCGAAGCGCCAAGCTGTCGCAACCCTGGCAGGATTGCCGTACTAATTCAATACCATCTATCTTATTTTCGCGCCGGTGGCGCTCATAATGGTTACGAACATTTTTCTTTAATCAAAAATCACAGTCTTTTTGTTATACAACAAAATACGATGTTCGATGTGCCAGCGCACGGCGCGTGACAGGACAACTTTTTCAAGGTCGCGGCCTTTCTGAATCAAATCATCAAGCTGGTCACGGTGCGAAACACGACTAACATCTTGCTCGATAATTGGGCCTTCGTCCAGTTCTGAGGTCACATAATGGCTGGTCGCACCAATCAGTTTGACGCCGCGTTCGTAAGCGCGGTGGTAGGGTTTCGCGCCCATAAAAGCAGGCAGAAACGAATGATGGACGTTGATAATTCGTTGTGGATATTGCGCGACAAATTCCGGCGAAAGAATTTGCATATAACGCGCAAGGACGATTAAGTCTACGGCGCTGTCACGCATTAATTTCAATTGCTCGGCCTCGGCTGCGACTTTATTTTCTTTAGTGACGGGCAGGTAATGAAACGGAACCTGGTAAAACTCTGCGATGCGTTTAGCGGTTTTGTGATTGCTGATGATGAGTGAAATGTCACACGCGAGTTCGCTGCTCTGTTGCCGATAGAGCAAATCCACCAGGCAATGATCGTATTGCGAAACGAAAATTCCAACCTTTGGACGCAATGAAGCCAGTTCCAATCGCCAGCGCATTTGAAATTGATCAGCGATGCGGGAAAACTGGCGACGAAATTCTTCGACGGTAATATCGAAGCCTTCCCAATCCCATTCGACGCGCATCAGAAACAAGCCCTGCTCGTTATCCTGATGCTGATCGGCGTGCAAAATATTTGCGTTGTGACGATAAAGGAATTCGGCGACGGCGGCGACCAGGCCTTTTTGGTCAGGACAATCAATCAACAAAATAGCGGTATTTTTCATTGCTCATGATGCGTGGGGTCAGGTTGATTTTTTTCTTCCAATAAACATTAAGTACGGACTGAAGAGATGGCTTTCACATCCTCTGGAACCAAACACCAGGCGAAACATTATATTCAAAATGCTTTGACTATCCTTCAAAAAATTCATCAGCCTGAGCTTCCAGCCTCGCAGGTGAGCTGTCCCGCAAACACTTACTTTGAAGGTTCCATAGTGATTGCAATAAATCTCTGCCAGCACATCGTTCGCAAACAACGATTTGAAGGCAGGCTTATTCATTATTTTTAAATTGTGCAGCTGGATCACTTCGGGATTGAAAAACCTGAACAGCAAATTTGGCAACCCGGTCAAACGCGGAATGGTGACAATTAAATGACCGCCCTCTTTGAGCAGGGTCAGATGTGAACCAATCACTTTATCAAAATCAGTGAAGTGTTCTATGAAGCCTCTGGAAATTACTAAATCAAACATGCCCTGATGCTCAGCCAAAAACTGCGCCGAAAAAACATCAGCCTGAATTACATTATGCGAGTCAATGCCATGCTGACTGAAGACTTTTCTATTCAACGCTGCGCCCGCATCTGAATACTCTACTCCATAAGGCATATAGCCAAAATCCTGGTGCAGCCTGACCAGATTTGTTCCAGGGGCGCTGCCGAGTTCGATTATTTTCAATCCTTTCTCAGACGGAAGATATTTTTTGTAAAGCACATTCCATTCCAGATAATCCGCGTAATCGCGCCAATATTCGCCCAGATATGTTTTTAAATAGCCCTTCAGACCTGCCGTATTTTCAGCTTTTGGAAGAGCAATACGATGATTAGCTGATTCATCCAAATAAACAGAATTCCAAAATTCCTTTTCAGTCAGTCTGTCCAGAACTTCATCTTCAAGTTTTTCTGAACGGGCGGGTGAAGCCATGTCCTTACTCCTTGCCAAATTTAAGCGTGATTTCATCGTAGATTTTCTCTACGTCCTGCGCGGTAATCCGAGCAAAATGTTCCGGTTGCGGAACAACTAAAACTCCGGCTAAATCAATTCCAGCCGGACTGACAGTCAATTGTTTTGCGCCTTCGGCAAAGTAACCTGCCGGACGATGTTTTGCGCGGGGGAATAAATAAACAGTCCAACCAGGAGCATCATAAGTTGCCGCCAGATTCAGCATCGGTTCGATGAGAAAATCTGAAGCAGCGGGAGCTAAAGCCAATAACGTTTCTGCAAACCAGGCAGCGATATTACGCTTTTCTGTGCCGCGAGCAATCAAAACATTCAACCGATAATCAGCCAATGTAAAAAATGTAAAAGCTTCCTGCTGTGTCTGGTAATTTCGCGGCCAGTTTTCGACTTCATCGAATAATGGCACAGCGGCGTGGCTGCAAGCCTGAAAATGATGATGATCCGGCGCAGAAGCTCCGCATGCAGGGCCGTTGTAAAGAGTAAAAAAATCACGTCCAACAGCTTTCGTCAGGTCCAGAAAATCGCCAAATTTATCGGCGATGGCTTGCGGCGTATGCTGTCGGTGCGAAATCACCAGATGGTTTTTCAGCACCGGAAACGGATTGCACAAAATTACATAATTTTCGCCAAAGGCAATTCCCTTTTCCTCGGCGGGCAAATTTTCAGCACACAAAAAACAGGGGCGCTGTTTGATTGAGGCAGCATCAACTTTGGCGGCAGTACTTACGATCCGCGCCGGATTGAATTGCACCAGAACTTTAGCGTCTTTGACCCTCAATTCTTTGTATTGAGCTTGCGCCAAAGCCTCCGTCGCGTCATGCAACATTTTCCAAGTGGCTTGTTGTTGCGCAATGAGCGCCGCAATGCGCGATGGCAAATCCGTAATTGGAAGATGAGTGACCGCCGTAAGTTCCTGGTCGCTAATAATTCTATGTTTCCAAGTCATTTTGTTTTTAAGAGCAGTGGACTAGCAACCTGCAAACTGAGATTTTGAAGGCTACGTCTTTCCGAAAAAACTTGCGCCCGTCAATCTCGCACGCGGGCTGGCAGCCCGCTGTACGGTTACGCCAGATTCTTTCGTTGCCGCGCCTGAATTTCCCATGTGCGAATGCGGTCTTTGTATGTGTCATACCGATTCATTGTCGGTAACGGCAACGCGCTGTCTGAATTCCCGCTCCAGCGCCGGGCGTAATAAACCGATTCGTAAATACGCCCGATTTCGTAATCACGGCTGAGGCGTAATGCTAACGCATAATCTTCGCCATAACTCACATTAGGCAAACCGATCTGGCGCAGGATAGTTACATCAAAAGCGCGCGGTGCGCCGAGTCCGTTAATCCGCAAAGCATTGTTGCGACCGTTATCGCGCGTCCATTCTTTATGGTCTATCAGGCCCGGCGGCAATTCGTTCAGGTCAAAATCCACGGTCGTGTACGAACCAATCACCATCGCGTATTTGCCTTTTTCAAATTCGGCTACAATTTTGGCGAGCGTGTCGTCATTGGTGTAAATATCATCGGAATCAAGTTGCACGGCATAACGTCCGCAATGCGCAGAATAGATGCCCTCGTTCCAACAACCGCCAATGCCGTAATCGGTGCGCGAGGGAATTAAATGAAGTACGCGTGCATCGGCAGCCGCGATGTTTTTTAGTTCAGCGCTTGTGCCATCGGTCGAATGGTTATCAATCACAATGACGTTGAAGGCGAACTCTGTTTTTTGCGATAAAACGCTGCGCACCGCATCGGCAATGGTTTTTTCACGATTACGAACAGGAATGATCACGCTGGCTTTGACCGGAAACGCTTCGGATGAATCAGGCACACTAACAAAATTTGGGGCGAGGTAGGCGTTGAGGCGTTTGAGGTGCGCGGTGGCGATTTGCTCCATTTCGATTTGGTAAGCACGATTGCGCGGGTCAACATAATCGAAAATCTTTTCGCCACTGACGCGATTATCAATCGTCGCACGCGTGTAGAGTAATTCCGGGATGCGTACAATTCCGGCATCAATGGAAAGTTTTAAACGTAAGTCGTAAATTCCGCCCCACTGCAAATCACCAGAAATAGCTCCGTATTTATCGAGAGCTTTTAGCACCGCCGGGCGCGAAAGCAACAGCACCGAACCAAAATCAAAATTATCGCGGATTGAGCCTGCCTGATAATCCATCAATGGATGATCGGAGGTTTCGCCTTTGTCGCTTACGGCGCGAAAATCGGAATAAACCAGACCGGCGCCGGAATCCTCCGCAATCTGGACAAAACGATCTATCGCTCGCTCACCCAAAGTAATCGCACTGCCGGCGAACATAAAAAGCAAATAATCAGCCTGCGTTGCGCTGATTAAATCGTTGACCGCTTCGCCCGATAAATTTGTGGGGACATTAATTTCCTGCACTCGTGGATGTAATGAATTTTTGCTTGCTACTGTAATCATGATTTCGAGCTTGTTTCCTTTGGTCGCGTAACAATGAATCCGGGCATTGTATTCGCTTTTACAAATTCTGCCAGTTCCTGCTCAACTACTCCGCCCCGGCTGCGCGCCGCGTGACGCATTACCAGTTTGCCGTTGACCCAAAACAGGAGACCAACATGAAAAGTGTCCAGGCCTTTGCGGGTTGAGGCAAAGTAAATTAAATCACCGTCTTTAAAATTTTTACTGACTTTATTTAGTTTGCGTTTCGGGAAGTAGCGAAAACTGGTCAGGCGCGGTGAAAAATCTTTGAGAAATGCGAGCGATTTATTTTTGACTTGTGTGTCTTCGCCTTTGGTCACGTCCAGCAACCAGCCGTGCTTAAAGTGATATTTCGACCAGTCGGTGGTGTAATGCAATCTGTTTTCCCAGCTTACCTGACCATTTTTATAGCGGATCGTTTTGAGCAGATCATCAACCTCCGCCGCCGTCTTTGCCCAGGCCAGCGCCAGCGCCGTTTCCAGTAAGGTCACACAATCAAAACCATCATACGTGGCAGTAAATTTTTCCGGTTCGGTTGCCGAGCCAATCAATGAATAAGCGATGTAGGGTTTACCTAAAAATTTTGTGGTAATAAATTTCAGACGTTCGCCGATGGTCGGAAAACTGGCTGCCTCACGCAGAATTTGACGAGTAATTTTGCTGTCGAGCCTTGAAATTCGGGTACGCACGGATAAAACCTCAGGATATTAATTGTGCCAAACCCCAGTATGCCTGAAGATAAATAATCCCGCAAAGGTGCGAATAAACAGACAAAAAACCAATTTTTCAGGCTGCACGGGGCTTTTCTCCTGCGCCGCTAAAATACACAAAATCGCAGGCAGTGAAGTCTAGCCTTGACACTTGAAAACGAAATAAATATCCTTACCGCTTGTTTTTTTGACGCTTTTTACGGAGATTCAATCTATGTCTACATACTTTCCCAGCGGCAAGGGCTTAGAAGATTTAAGAAAATGGTTTGTCCTTGATGCTGACGGTGCAACAGTTGGTCGTCTCGCAGCACAGGTGGCAAACATCCTGATGGGCAAGAACAAGCCTATCTATACACCTTTTCTTGATACGGGCGACCACGTCATCATCATCAACGCCGCCAAAGTCGTTTTCACCGGCAACAAACTCAACGCCAAGGTTTATTATCATCACACGGGTTATCCCGGCGGAATCAAGAGCATTAGTGCCCGCGATCAACTGGCTCGGCATCCAGAGCGTGTGTTGGAAATTGCGATCAAAGGCATGTTGCCGAAGAGCAAAATGGGTCGCGCAATGGCCAGCAAATTAAAAGTGTATGCTGGTGCCGAACATCCCCATGGCGCACAGCAACCAGAAGTTTTGAGTGCTTAGCGAGAATTTGGATTTATTAAGCAAACACTTCATCAGCAATTTTGAATTGCTATACACGAGGAGCAAACGTGGCAGATATTCAGTATTACGGAACCGGACGACGCAAAAGCGCAACCGCGCGGGTTTACCTGCGTCTTGGCAAAGGCGAATTCAAGGTTAACAAAAGAGCCATTGAATCTTACTTTCCCAACGAAACATTACGAATGATTATTCGTCAACCGTTGCAATTGACTGACACTGGCGCCAAGTTTGACGTGCTGGTCAATGTTGATGGCGGTGGCATGTCCGGGCAGGCTGGCGCAGTGCGTCATGGCATTGCGCGGGCGTTACTCGAATTTAACAGCGAATTACGTAAGAAGCTGAAAAGAGCAGGACTTTTGACCCGTGACCCACGCATGAAAGAGCGGAAGAAATATGGTCAGAAGGGCGCTCGTAAGCGCTTCCAGTTCTCGAAAAGATAAGTGGTCTTTGGTGCTGTGGCTCTGGTTTTGGTTGCGTTACGTCGTAGCAGAAATCAAAGACCACAGACCAGAAACTAAAAACCATTACTGCTTTTGTTTGGTTGTTCGTTGAGCGAACTGATAAAGAGCAGTGAGTACATAAACCAAAATCGGAGGTCTAGTTTGGCTACAGTTACAATGAAAGAATTGCTCGAAGCTGGCGTTCACTTCGGGCACCAGGTGCGAAGATGGAATCCCAAAATGAAGGAATACATCTTCGGCGAACGCAATGGTATTTATATTATTGACCTGCAAAAAACGCAGCGCATGTTTAAGGAAGCCCTTAAATACGTGACAGGAATGGCAACCGAGGGCAGCAACAAAGTTTTCTTGTTTGTCGGCACTAAACGTCAGGCGCAGGATGCCATCAAAGAAGAAGCGGTACGGTGCAATCAGTATTACATCAACCAGCGCTGGTTGGGTGGTTTGTTGACGAACTTCCAGACCATTCAAAAATCAATCAAACGGTACAAAGAAATCGAAGCGATGCAGGCGGACGGGCGCATTGAACAATACGCCAAGAAAGAACGCCTGCAAATTGAGCGTGAGCGTTTGGCCTTAGAGAAAAATCTGTCCGGGATCAAGGATATGAAACGCCTCCCGGATGCAATTTTTATCATTGATACCAACAAAGAAGAAATTGCGGTCAAAGAAGCCAACAAGCTCAACATTCCAATCGTGGCGGTAGTTGACACCAATTGCAGCCCTGACGGAATCACCCAGATTATTCCTGGCAATGATGATGCATTGCGGGCTGTTCGCCTTTTTGCGGCACGTATTGCCGACGCGATTATCGAAGGTCAGGCGGTCGCTCAGGCCAAAGAAGCCGAAGATGCCGTCCAGCGTGCCACCGATGGAGTAACACTG
The DNA here is from genome assembly GCA_031371805.1 of Blastocatellia bacterium. Lineage (GTDB taxonomy): Bacteria > Acidobacteriota > Blastocatellia > RBC074 > RBC074 > JAFDVL01. The sequence continues at coordinate 8,626 of JANMKB010000451.1, forward strand.
GAACAGTTTCAACGCCCTCGTCGTGATAGAGAGCGGGGCGAAAGAGGAGATCGCGGTGATCGTCGCCCACGTCCTGAACGCAGTGATCGTGGCGAAGGTCGCGGCCGTCGTGAAACACCACGTCCGGCAGCGGCTCCAGCAGCAACTCCAACGGCGGCTCCTGCTACTATTGCAGCAGCCCCGGCTGAAACTCCGGCTGAAGTACCGACGCAGGCAACTGTCCCGGCTCCGGCTGAGCCAGTTGCAGTTGTAACACCTGCTCCAGTTGAAACACCAGTCGCCCCTGTTAAAGCAGCGGCTGAGGCGGTTGCCGCAGAAGCAGCAGTCGCGCCAACACCATCAGAGACTAACGCAGTCTAAGCAAAGAATCGGGACAAGATCAAATGGCGTAGTCGTGCTGATGGCAATGGCTACGCCGTTTTTCTAACCTGGCATTAATAGTTTTTTTGTTATGTAAGCTGGTGACCTGTTCACCGTACACGGAGGAAAGAAATGGAAGTTACAGCTCAAATGGTTAAAGCTCTCCGCGATAAAACCAATGCGGGGATGGTTGATTGTAAAAAAGCTTTGGTTGAGGCCGAAGGCAATGAAGAAAAAGCAATTAATCTTTTGCGTAAAAAAGGTCTGGCGCAGGCTGCCAAACGTGAGGGTCGCATTGCGGCTGAGGGCGTAGTCGGTTCATACATTCACATGGGCGGCAAAGTCGGCGTCCTGGTCGAGATCAATTGCGAAACGGATTTCGTCGCCCGTACCGATTCATTCCAGCAATTTGTCAAAGACATTGCGATGCACATTTGCGCGTCTGAACCGCGTTATGTCAATAAGGAAGAAGTTCCGGCGGACGTGGTTGAGAAAGAAAAAGAAATTGCGCTGGGTCAGGCAATGGCTGATCCCAAGAATGCCAGCAAACCCGCCAACATCATCGAAAAAATGGTGGAAGGACGCGTCGCAAAATTCTTTACCGAGGCGGTCTTATTGGAACAGCCTTTTGTCAAAGATCAGGCCATCACGATTGGTGAATTAGCCGCTAAAGTTTCCGCAGAAACCGGCGAGAAAGTTTCGATTCGCCGCTTCACTCGTTACAAAATGGGCGAAGGAATCGAAAAGCGTGTTGACGATTTTGCCGCCGAAGTCGCTGCCGCAATTCAATAGTCAGAAGAGAGCAACCGATTACGGCGTGAGAAAGATTGCAAATTGAATATTTGCAATCTTCCTCACCGCCCAGCCCCTTTATGTCAAAAGCAAAATCCAAGCCTGCCTACAAACGAATCCTGCTGAAAATTAGCGGTGAAGCCCTGATGGGCGATGTTGGTTTCGGCATTGATCCCAAAGTCATCATGCGTATTGCGGGCGAGGTCAAAGAACTCTACGAACTCGGCGTCGAAGTGGCGATGGTCGTTGGCGGTGGTAATATTTTTCGTGGGATTAAGGCCAGCGCCGCCGGGATGGATCGCGCCGCCGCCGATTACATGGGAATGATGGCAACGGTGATGAATGCCATCGCCTTGCAGGATGGGCTGGAAAAACTTGGCTTATTTACGCGTCTGATGTCCGCCATCGAAATGCGCGAGGTTGCGGAACCGTTTATTCGGCGGCGGGCTGTTCGCCATTTGGAAAAACGGCGCATCGTGATTTTTGCCGCCGGGACAGGCAACCCGTATTTCACGACTGATTCCGCCGCCGCCCTGCGCGCCCTCGAAATCAAAGCGGAGGTCATCATGAAAGCAACCAGCGTGAGCGGCATTTATACTGCCGACCCGCGCCTTGATGCCAATGCAGTGAAGATTGATGAATTAACCTATATGCGCGTGCTGCGCGATGAATTGAAAGTGATGGACGCCTCAGCGATTTCGCTGTGCAAGGATAATGGCTTGCCCATCATCGTTTTTGATATGACCGTTCCCGGCAATATTAAGCGCGTTGTGTTAGGGGAAAAAATCGGTTCGATTGTGCGCGTTGTAGATGAAACCCAAAACCCAAAACCTAAAGGTAGGGCAGCTAAAAAATAGCGCGATTGCCTGCATTGCATTTGAGCGTAAAGCTGCTAATCCCGCAGGAGCATATTTATGATTAAAGAAATTGCCACCGAAACAAAAACCAGAATGGATCAGACCGCTGAGGATTTCCGCCGTAAACTTACCTCCGTCCGCACCGGTCGCGCCTCCACGAGCCTGCTTGACAGCATTACGATTGAATATTACGGCTCACGGATGCCACTGAATCAGTTGGCCACGCTGAACGCGCCCGAAGCCGCATTGGTGACCATCGCACCATTTGACCCAACGCTGATACCAACCATTGAAAAAGAAATTCGCTCGTCTGATCTCAATGTGAATCCTTCCAATGACGGCAAATTAATTCGCATCCCAATTCCGCCTTTGACCGAAGAAAGGCGCAAGCAAATGGCGAAGATGGTGCATGAGATGGCGGAAGACCACAAAACTGCCGTCCGCAATATTCGTCGCGACGAAAATGACAAGCTAAAAAAGGCGCTTAAGGATAAGCTGATTTCTGAAGACGAAGAAAAAGGCGGCTTAGACGATGTGCAAAAACTTACCGATCAATTCGTCGCCAAAATCGTGGATTTGACCAAAGTCAAAGAAGAAGAAATTATGAAGGTTTAGGGTACGCCATAAAATGCAGTTCGCAATTGCTTCACCGAAATTGTTTTGTTAGCATTTGCGGCATTGAAAATCTGTCTGGATTGAGCGGGGGTAATTCAGTGGTAGAATGCCAGCTTCCCAAGCTGGACGTCGCGGGTTCGAGTCCCGTCCCCC
>JANMKB010000467.1:0-5083 GCA_031371805.1 Blastocatellia bacterium
TCCTGTATTTTCAAAAGAATCGCGCAATCTGTCCGCTTTCCTTTGCCAGGAATTCAAAGTTATGTTAATTATTTTCGCTTAATTTTAGCGCAGGATAGCTTATAGTAATTGTTCACCTGCGACGAGTCTGACGATTTTAAAGGAGTATTCAGTGACGAGTTTTGCCTTCATTTTTCTGGCTGAAAATATTCTGGCGATTGATGGATCATTCCTTTTTGTCTTTGTTTCTATTCTGCTGTTGATTTTCATCCTCAACGCCACGTTGTTTCGCCCTATTAATAAAGTTTTAGAAGAGCGCGATAAGCTGAGCGGCGGGGCTTCGCATGAGGCCAAACACCTGATTAAGGAATACGACAAGAAAGTAATGATGTATGAGGATGGCGTGCGCAATGCGCGTTCGGAGGCCTATCAATATTCCGAAGCTCAGCGCCGCGAAGCAATGTTTGAGCGCCAGGATTTGATGGCACAGGCGAAGGCCGAGGCCCTCACCCAGATCGAAGCCACCAAACTGGACATTGCCGCACAAACCACTGCCGCAAGCGCAAACCTCGAAAAAGAAGCCCGCGAGATGGCGGCGAAAATTTCGACCAGTATTTTGCATCGTCCCGTTAATGCACCGGAGGGCATCGGACTTCAATGATTATCACTCAGCTTTTTTCCGCTCCTCTCACTTTCATTCTTGCCGAAAACATGGTTGCTCGCTGGTTTAATGTCCTCGTCTTTTTTGGCCTTTTGTTTTTCCTGTTGCGAAAACCGACGCGCGATTTCTTTGCTGATCGGTTTGCTCGCATCCGTTCCTCGCTCGAACGCGCCGCTAAAGAAAAAGAAGAAGCTCAGGCAAGAATTCAGGCCATTGATGCGCGGCTGGCGCAACTGGATTCCGAAACAGCAAAAATTAAAGAGACTGCCCAGGCGGAAGCAGCGGCTGAAACGGAACGCTTACAATTGCAAACAAAAGCCGATGCCGAGAAAATCCGTGCGACTGCACGCCGCGAAATTGATGCTGCGACGCAAACCGCGATGATTGAATTGCGCCAGTTTACGGCAGGGAATGTAGTTAACTTAGCAGAGAAAATTATCCGTCAGGAATTGACCCCGGCTGATGATGCGGCGTTATTACAACGTGCCAGCAGCGAAATAAAGATGTAATTCGGTGGTGGGTGATGGTCAGCAACACCCAACCGACAACTGACAATCAATAATCTGAATTTATGAGCATTACTACAGTTGCCAATCGTTATTCGCGGGCGCTGGCTGACGTTATCAGCGAGCGGGGCGAAACTCAGGTCGTCGCCACGGAAATCGAATATTTTTCAAAATTGCTCGAACAGAACTCCGAGTTGCGCAGTGTTTTTGCCAGCCCGGTTGTCGCGCTGGATCGCAAGCGAGCCGTGATGAATGACGTGCTGGCGCGGTTACAGTTCAAACCTACAACAAATAATTTCTTACAACTTCTGGTCAGAAATCATCGCGTTCATCAAATTGATGCAATTCGCGTGCGACTGGCCAAAGAATTAGATGAACGCAGCGGCGTAGTTTCAGCCGAGGTCACCACCGCACGCGAGCTGGTAGGGAGTGAAAAAGATGCCCTGCTCGGCAGGTTAAATGCCGCGACTGGCAAACAAGTCAGGGTGGAATTCAAAACTGATCCTGAAATTATCGGTGGCGTTGTGACCCGCATCGGGAGCCTGATTTATGACGGCTCTGTTAAGAATCAACTAGCACTAATGAAGCAGCAGTTAGCGAAAGGATAATTTCAAATTTGAAATTATCTCTGGAGAATTTATGGCAAATGAAATTAAAGCGGACGAAATAAGTAAAATAATTCGGCAACAGATCGAAAACTTCGATACCAGCATCACCATTGATGAAGTTGGCACAGTGATCAAAGTCGGTGACGGCATTGCTGAAATTCACGGCCTGGAAAAAGTGATGGCAGGTGAATTGCTCGAATTTGAAGGCGGCGCTTCCGGCCTCGCGCTCAACCTCGAAGAAGATAAAGTCGGTGCGGTGTTGCTCGGCGATTTTCAATCCATCAAAGAAGGTGCTATTGCCAAACGCACCAAACGCATTATTTCCGTGCCGGTCGGCGAGGCGCTGATTGGTCGCGTCGTCAATGCCCTCGGCGTACCTGCCGATGGCAAAGGCCCGATTCTCACCACCGAATTTAATCCTGTCGAGCGCATTGCTCCGGGCATCGTGGATCGCTCCGGCGTCAAAGAGTCAATGCCCACAGGCCTGAAAGCGATTGACGCGATGGTTCCCATCGGACGCGGGCAACGCGAACTTATCATTGGCGACCGCCAAACCGGTAAGACTGCGGTTGCACTCGACACGATCATTAACCAGAAGGGCAAAGGCGTAATTTGCGTTTATGTGGCCATCGGTCAGAAAAATTCCACCGTTGCCCAGGTTCGTGCGACGCTCGAAAAATACGACGCGATGGATTACACGATCATCGTTTCGGCTTCGGCCTCTGATCCGGCAGCGATGCAATATCTGGCGCCTTACGCTGGTTGCGCGATGGGCGAATATTTTATGGATCGCGGCAAGGCGGTGCTGTGCATTTATGACGATTTGTCAAAACACGCTGCGGCGTATCGTGAAATTTCATTGTTGTTGCGCCGTCCACCGGGACGTGAAGCTTATCCGGGTGACGTTTTCTATTTGCACTCGCGCCTGCTCGAACGTGCGGCGAAATACAGCGATGCCAAAGGTGGTGGCTCATTGACTGCGCTGCCGATCATCGAAACGCAGGCGGGTGATATTTCAGCTTATATTCCGACCAATGTGATTTCGATTACGGATGGACAAATCTTTCTTGAATCTGACCTGTTCAATTCCGGTATTCGTCCGGCAATCAACGTTGGGAATTCGGTGAGCCGCGTCGGTGGTAACGCGCAGATCAAGGCGATGAAGCAGGTCGCGGGGACGTTGCGGTTAGACCTCGCACAATTCCGTGAACTTGCCGCGTTTGCGCAATTCGGTTCAGACCTTGATGCGGCGACGCAAAAGCAGATTTCGCGCGGTCAGCGGCTGACTGAAATCCTCAAACAGGATCAATACGTGCCGATGGATGTGGAAAAACAAGTCGCGGTGATTTGGGCGGCGTCCAACGGCTACACCGATGATGTGCCGGTTGGCGATGTCCGCAAATTTGAAGCGGCCTTACAAGCGTTTCTCGATAATCAAGGCTCAGCTTTGGCACTGCTGCGTGATAAAGGGCAGGTTAATGATGAAGTCAAAACTGCTCTGGGTGCAGCGTTGAATGAGTTTAAGGAACGTTACAATGCGCAAGCAAAATCAGCAGTGAAGTAAAAGTCAGAAGGATGAGCGATGAACGATAAATCAGATATATATTCATCGTTCATCATTCATCGCTCATAATTTCAGTTATGCCTAATTTACAGGATATTCGGCGGCGCGTTCGTGCCGTCAAAAACATGCGGCAGATTACGAAGGCGATGAAAATGGTTTCCGCCGCGAAATTGCGACGCGCTCAGGAGCGTGTCGTCGCAGCGCGTCCATACACCATCAAAATGATGGACGTTCTCAGCGATTTGTCGGAACGCGCACCGGAGTTTCAGCATCCCCTGCTTGCCAACGCACGCAAATCCTCTGCTGGTCGTCAGGAAAGAGTCCTGCTCATACTGATCACGGCGGACAAAGGTTTATGCGGTGGTTTCAATACAAATCTCGTTCGAGCTGCACAACAGTTCGTTCGTCGCCACAGCGGTCAGCAAGTCGAATTAGTTTTAGTGGGACGCAAAGGTACCGATTTCTTTCGTCGCCGCGAGGTTAATATTCGCCGCGAATATATCGGTATCACAGGCACAGGCAAAGTGAATTTCGCTGATGCGCAGCGGATTGCGCAGGAAATCGTTGCCGATTTTACCTCCGAAGAAAACCCGGTAGATCACATTTACCTGATTTACAACGAATTCAAATCTGCCTTGTCGCAACGGCCTGTCGAGGAAACTATTTTGCCGATAGGCGGGATCAAAGATGACGAGCAGGAAACTAAGCCGGAAGATACTCAAGCGCATTTGCTTGAGTATTCTTACGAACAGCCGCCCGGAGAAATTTTTGGCTCATTGTTGCCGAAGATGGTCGAGACGCAGCTTTATCGTGCGCTGCTTGAATCCGTAGCTTCAGAACACGGCGCACGGATGACTGCGATGGACTCGGCCTCAAAGAACGCGAACGAAGTGATTGATAAACTGACGCTGAATATGAACCGTGTCCGTCAGGCGGCGATCACCCGCGAAATTATCGAAGTCGTGAGCGGCGCCGCTGCATTATAAATTTTATCCGAGCGCAGTCCCCACTTTTACTGCGCTCGTTTGGTTTCGGGGAGGTTGCGAGAATCTTCCCACTTTCTTTGTGTTTTCCAGCCCCTGCCAGGTTGTTCGTATGAGTGAAGCCATCAGTCGTTTGTCAGGAAATTTATCAATGACCAGGAAACTGTTTTACTGGCTCCCTCCTTTTTTATGGATGGGGGCGATTTTTATTTTCTCGACAGACATGTTTTCTGCCGGACATACAGGTGGAGTTCTGGAAAAAATCATTCGGGTTTTTTTACCAAACCTTAGCGCCGAGCAATTTCAAACAATTCATTACCTGATTCGTAAACTTGCTCATTTTACAGTTTACGCCGTCTTGTCGTTTTTATTGGTTAGAGCTTTTCGCGCTGGTTCAATTTTGCGCTGGCATTGGTCGTGGGCATTGTACTCATTTTTTACAGTTGGCCTTTACGCCTTACTGGATGAATACCATCAGAGCTTTAGCAAACAACGAACTGGCTCAATTTACGATAGCCTGCTTGACTTATCAGGTGGGGCTTTTATGTTACTGGTGCTGTGGTTGCTGAGCTTAAGGCTCAAGGGACAATCCCGCGAGCCGTAGCAAGCCGGGTTTCTGATCAGGTGAAATCAGGAATTGTCAGGATCGCTTATTTATATTAAATTCCCTGTGTCGCCCTGAGAATAACAAATCGAAATGGAAAGTAATCCTATCTTGTCGGAAGCTTTACCGACTGACCTCACGCTCTCGGAAACCTTGCATTTATTGGTCAAAGAATTGA
>JANMKB010000473.1:0-4738 GCA_031371805.1 Blastocatellia bacterium
ACTCGACCCGGCTTCCTCGGAAGGTTTTGTCGGACGAATGAAGCACGAAGGAGAGTATGAAGAAAAGTGAGTTCCATCTCTCAAACGATTGGCTTTCGCAGTAACACAAATCAAGCAAGGAGAAACTATGTCGGTAGGAATCGAACGCGCCGCGTGGAACGGCTATTTCAAGGGATACAACCAACGCAATGAAGCACGTCCAACGCAGATGGAAATTTTCGGCGAACTTGGCGCGCAACAAGCCGAATACGATTTGCCCTTCGGCGGCATCACTCTCGAAGAAGGCGGCCAAGACGCGCTCCAACTCCAAATTATGCTTGGCAGCGGCACGCCCGCCGGGATGAATCACCTGACGCGTATGGTTACGGACGTCACCCGCATCACACCAAAATGCGCGGCGGACGGGGGCGACGAAGCGTTAGAGATTGAAGACGCAGCGGGCAGCCGCACGTTGCTCAGTTTTACCGGGCAGGCTGCATTCCTGCCATCCACCTGATTTTCCTGGCGAACCCGCGAGGCGCTGTTGCGCTTCCCTTTCGCAGCGGACGAGCCGCTGCTTGCAAACGTGGCAACAGGCTCGCGGGCTTTATCAAGGCAATGAAATCGCAACCACACATATGAAATCCTTTGCACTAGTTCATCTGACCGGCACGCCGACACGGCGATCAGTCGCGCAATTTCTCGCCGCGCTGGCTTTGGTGGCGAGCTGCGCCCTCAGTGCGTTCGCCCAAGCGACACCGAAACCGACACCCACAGCGCCGCCCAACCCCGAAGAGATCAACGAAGCTCGACAGTTGCTGGGTGCGCTTGGCTTTTGGGTAATCCTTGCCGAAGAAAAAGCGGATGGTCACAGCGAGCAGAACAAAAAACTTGATGTCTCATTGCGCCACGCACTGGTCGCCTTTCAAAAGCTCTCTGACCGTCCGTGCACAGGCACGCTCACGCACGAAGAGTTACAAGCTCTGCGCAGTGCAAAACGCACTACTACGTTAGAGAGTGGATATGCGCACATCGAAGTTGATCTCGTGCATCAGGTCTTGCTGATTGTCGAGAATTGCGACGGTTGTTTGCGCATTCTGCCCATTTCATCGGGCAGCGGCGCATGGTTTACTGAAGGCGGCAAAACGCGCCGTGCCATTACGCCGACCGGACGTTTCCAGATACAACGCAAAATCGCCGGTTGGCGCAAAAGCCCGCTCGGTTTGTTGTATTACCCCAACTACATTTACGGTGGCATTGCCATTCATGGGAACCCGTCAGTACCGCCACAACCGGCGAGTCATGGGTGTATTCGCATCCCGATGTTTGCATCAAAAGCCTTCGCCGACATGGCCGTCATCGGGTTGCCGGTGATCGTGCATGACGGCAGCTTGCCGACTGAAAAACCGACGTTGTCCGTGGTTCAGGTCTCAGCTTATGGCCGCAACTAACCAGCGCATCTTGACGATCAACACCGGCTCTTCAAGCCTGAAAGCAGCGCTCTATGAGATGGGTGAACAAGTGTTGCCCAAGCTATCGGCAGAGGTGAGCAGGCTCGGCGTTCACGACAGCCGCCTGCAAGTCACCGACGCCAACGGCGCGACTTTGCTTGATCAACACAACGACTTGCCCAACCATCAAGCCGCTTTTCAATCACTCTTCGACTGGCTCGCGCAGCACGACGCGGAACAAGGGTTGGCTGCCGTAGGACACCGAATTGTACACGGCGGGCCGCGTTATCGTGAGCCGCAGATCGCCACGCCGGAATTGCTGGCAGCCCTGCAAACATTGACGCCGCTCGACCTTGATCATATGCCGCAGGCGCTCGCTGGCATCGAGTTTGTCAAACGCCGTTACCCGAATTTGCCGCAGGTTGTTTGCTTTGATACGGCCTTTCACCGCGCGCTGCCAAAGGTCGCCCGGACGTATGCGCTGCCTCGCAGCCTTTATGACGAAGGCATTCAGCGGTTCGGCTATCACGGCCTTTCTTATGAGTACATCATTGAGCAATCGCGCGTGCTGGACGGCGCGGCGGCGGATGGCCGGGTGATCGTCGCGCATCTGGGGAACGGCGCGAGCATGGCTGCGCTGCGCGGGGGCCAAAGCGTTGACACGTCCATGGGCTTCACGCCCGCCGAAGGTCTGGTGATGGGGACACGCGCTGGCGATCTCGACCCGCTCCTGCTGCTCTATCTGATCGAAGAAAAAAAGATGGCGCCCGCCGCGGTCAAGACGCTGCTCAATCAGCAAGCGGGTTTGCTCGGCGTCTCAGGCACGAGCGCGGACATGCGCGACCTGTTGGCGCGAGAAGCCACTGACCCGCGCGCCGCCGAAGCGATTGGACTGTTTTGCTATCGGGCGAAGAAATATGTGGGGGCTTATGCAGCGGCGCTTGGCGGAGTGGAGATACTCGTCTTTACCGGCGGCATGGGCGAGCGCGCTGCCGCCGTTCGCGCGCGCATTTGTGACGGGCTAGAGTTTTTGGGAATCAAGCTTGACGCAATAAGTAATCGGGCCAATGCGCCGGTGATTTCAAGCGACGAGAGCCGCGTCAAAGTCCGCGTGATTAAGGCCAATGAAGACCTGATGATCGCCAGACACACCAGCAAGGTCGTCCAGGCGGATGGGGCGCGATGAGACCCGATACTGCGCTGCGATCAATCAAGCTCCTTCACACGGCTATTTGGTTGCTGTTCGTTCTTTGCATTGTGGCAATTCCGATGCTCGGCTATGCGGGGCGTTTCCGACCGGCAGCCTGGCTGGTGTGCCTCGTCCTGCTAGAAGTGCTGGTGCTTGTCATCAACAGGCTTCGGTGTCCGCTGACCGATGTCGCGGCGCGCTACACCGAAGAGCGGCGCGACAACTTCGACATCTATTTGCCGCTGTGGTTAGCGCGGCACAACAAATCTATCTTCGGCATCCTGTTTGTCGCTGGGTCATTATTTACACTCACGCGTTGGCTGAAAGGCGTGTGAATGATTGGCAACGTGCCGCCCTTGTGCAAGCACAAAAAATGTCTAACAACCTCGTTCGCTGTTGGCGCAATCTGTCGAAACAGCCTCTTGAACGCAGCGCAAGCTTGATGGAAGGCAGCAACGTTATCGCAATGAGCAAAGCAGACCACAGTTATAAATCTGCGAGCAGTTTTTGATCGAAAATGAAAATAACATGTATCTTGTTCGAGCATTTACAGTTTTGCTGATGATAATTTTTGCTGAGAGCGTTCACGGCACACTTCGACAACTTTTTCTCGCGCCGCTGGTGGGAGATTTTATGGCCCGGAGAATCTCATTTTTTATCGCAGTAGTGCTGATTTTCCTGATTACTTATTTTTTTATCCGGTGGATTTCCGCACCAAGTGTTAAAGCACTGTTTGTTGTTGGCTTGATGTGGATGATTTTGATGACGTTGTTTGAATTCGGCCTGGGGCATTTCGTGATGAATTATTCGTGGCAACAAATGCTGGTGGATTACGATGTTTCGCGCGGCGGACTGATGGGATTCGGGTTAATTTTTATGCTTTTTGCTCCATGGCTGGCGACGAAGTCACACCGTAGAAAGTCGCAAATTTACGGAATTTAACTCGGGCTTGTCCAATCATATTCTTCATAAGAATGTTACCGCATAGATGACGCGTAACTATGTGCTGATGCAGTGGGCCATCACCACGCGTATGAAGAACACAGCGGCAGGCGCATTCCTGTCGAAGGCGCAGTGGAATGGCAGTAGCCGAACGGACGCTTGCCTTACTGCAAACTGAAAATCGTCGGAATCGAATATGAATTTGCGCGATAGCATGCGGCTTGTGTAAGCCAAGCCAAAGAGGAGAAATCAATGTTTGAATTCAGTAAAAAACTTTCGACTACGGTGGTGAGCAGCGGCGCGGTGCAGCAGAAAGAGCCGTTGCAAGGGCCCCTCTCTCCCGCACTGCTCAACCAGATGCAACGCTACTGGCAGGCTGCGAATTACCTGACAATTGGTCAGATTTACCTGCGCGAAAATCCGTTGTTGCAAGAGCCGCTCAAGCCGGAACACATTAAGCCGCGCCTGCTGGGGCATTGGGGAACATCGCCGGGCCTGAACTTCATTTATGTACATCTGAATCGGCTCATTAAAGAGCAGGACGCCAACGTCATTTACATCGCGGGGCCTGGTCACGGTGGCCCGGCGCTGAATGCGCAGTCTTATCTGGAAGGAACCTATTCAGAAGTTCACCCTGAAGTAACGCCGGACACAGCGGGAATGCGCCTTTTCTTTCGGCAGTTTTCAGCACCCGGCGGAGTTCCGAGTCACTGCGGCCCGCACGTTCCCAACTCCATCCACGAAGGCGGCGAATTAGGCTATGCGCTGCTGCACGCCTTTGGCGCGGCCTTCGACAATCCCGATTTGATCGTGGCCTGTGTCATTGGGGATGGCGAAGCGGAAACGGCTCCGCTGGAAGGAAGCTGGAAGGGTAACAAGTTTCTCAACCCGGTGCGCGATGGCGCGGTGCTGCCGATACTGCACCTGAACGGGTACAAGATTGCTGGCCCGACAGTCGAAGCCCGCACGAGCGATGACGAATTGGCGCTGCTGTATCAAGGGCGCGGCTATCATCCGTATTTTATCGCAGGCGATGATCCCGCAACGTTGCATCAGGAGTTTGCCGCCGTGCTGGATCAATGCTACGCCGAGATTCGCGCTATTCAGAACGACACCAGAGCGAACGGATTTGCGCAGCGTCCACAGTGGCCGATGATTGTGCTGCGCACGCCGAAAG
>JANMKB010000544.1:0-16924 GCA_031371805.1 Blastocatellia bacterium
CGTGCGCGGCTATCCTTTCAAACCCGAACACGAAGATTACCTGGTACATCTTTCGACAGGCACGCATACCGTTCAGATCTGCCTGTTTTTATTGACTGAATCGCGCCATTTGCCAGGACAGTTGATTCAAACTTCGCCGCCGAAATATCGTAAACGGAAAATCAGCGATCCGGGAACTTACAACATTATTGATTTGGATTTATCGAAGTACGGCTTACTGACTTCGCGCTTTCAGCAGGAGCAAAAAGAAGCGACTTCGTTTTTGAAATCCGGCATCGAAACGCGCAACAAGCAATTCAATAAATTGATTGCCCGCATCGAACAGGTAGCAATTGCTTCACGCGATCCATTGTTATTAATGGGGCCGACCGGAGCAGGGAAGTCACGCCTGGCAAAACGCATCTTCGCCTTGAAAAAAGCACGGCATCAAATGAACGGAAATTTCGTCGAAGTGAATTGCGCGACGATTCGCGGCGACGGTGCGATGTCGGCTTTGTTCGGACACATCAAAGGCGCATTCACAGGCGCGATTAATCCACGTGACGGACATCTTCGCGCTGCCAACAATGGCGTTTTATTTCTGGATGAAATTGGCGAGCTTGGATTGGATGAACAGGCGATGCTGCTTCGTGCTTTGGAAGACAAAGTTTTTCTGCCGCTCGGCAGCGACAAAGAAGTCAAAAGCGAATTTCAATTAATTGCCGGAACAAACCGCGATTTGGCGGAGCGAGTAAACACCGGAAAATTCCGAGATGATCTTCTGGCGCGGATTAATTTGTGGACTTTTACATTGCCCAGTTTGCGCGAACGCAAAGAGGACATCGAACCGAATTTGCAATTTGAACTGGATCAATTTGCAGAGCGCAACGGTGCGCGTGTGACGTTCAGCCGTGAAGCGTTGAATCATTTCGTGAAATTCGCTACGTCAGGCGAAGCCAGTTGGAAGGGGAATTTTCGTGATTTGAACGGCGCGATTATTCGGATGGCGACGTTTGCGGAAAGCGGCAGAATTTCAAAAGATGTAGTTGATGAAGAAATTGAACGGCTCCGCGCCGCGTGGCAAAATTCAGGGGCAAAATTTGGCGAAGGTTTGGAAAAATTCTTAGATGAAGACGCGCTTGAAAGCCTTGATTTATTTGATCGGATGCAACTCTTAAAGGTCATCGAAATTTGTCGTGAATCACGTTCGCTGTCAGAAGCTGGACGCAAGCTTTTTCACTCTTCACGCGAACAGAAAAAAACTGCGAACGATGCGGATCGGTTACGGAAATATTTGCTGAGATTTGGATTGAGTTGGGAGAGCGTGAGGGATTTTTAGCCGCGAATTATGCGAATTTTCACGAATTAAAACCAGACAGCAAATATGAAACGGTGGTGGTGCATCACCGTTTCATATTTGCTGTCTAAAAAAATCGTGAAAATTCGCGGCTAAAATTTATTTCCGACTTCCAGGTTTTATCGCCGTCGTTCCTTCTTTACACATCGGACATTCTTCTGCCTTGTAACTCGGCACTTCCAACGTCGCCAGCGCGTGACGCGGGACGCCTAAATCAACAGTGCCGCCGCTGCGATCAATTAATGAACCTGCGCCAACGACTATGCCGCCGAGGGCATTGACGACCTCCATGACTTCGCAGGTCGAACCACCGGTGGTGACGACATCTTCAACACCAAAACATTTTTCGTCGGGCGAAATTTGAAATCCGCGTCGCAGCGTCATTGTTTCCTGCCGTTCGGTGAACAACGCACGAACGCCGAGCGCACGTGCGACTTCGTGGGCGACTACGACTCCGCCGAGCGCGGGAGCAATGACTAAATCAATTTGTCCGATGCGTTCATCAGCTTTCGCTTTGGCGGCTAATACTGCACATAGTTTTTCGGCAGTCGCAGGATTTTGCATAACTAACGCGCATTGCAAATAGCGCGAACTGTGCAAGCCGGATGAAAGCAAAAAATGTCCGTTGAGTAACGCACCGCTATCTGAAAATATTTGTAGAACTTCTTCGTTGGTCATGGTGGATGTTCGACAATGCTGCCAGCTTGTCGCCAATTTTTCTAAATCACAGTTTTTGAGTAAAGCGTATCCTTTGCGAAGATTCCGACAAGCTGGCAGCATTGTCGGACATTTTATTTTCCTTCAAATTTTCTAACGACTAAAGCAGAATTTTTTGATCCGAAGCCAATGCAATTGCACAACGCAGTTTTGATTTCTGCGGCGCGTGATTTATTTGGAACATAATCAAGATCGCATTCGGGATCAGCTTCATCAAGGTTAATCGTCGGCGGCAGGAAGCCGTTCATCATTCCACCAATAGTTGCGGTCAAGCCAGCGGCTCCAGATGCGCCCTGTGGATGCCCGACAATAGATTTGGTGGCGCTCATCGGAATTTTATAGGCCAAATCGCCCAGCGCAATTTTCATGGCGCGAGTTTCAATGCGGTCATTCAGATCAGTCGCTGTGCCGTGCAGGTTGACATAGTCAATTTCTTCGGTTGTTACTCCGGCATCTGCCAACGCCATGCTCATTGCCCGTGCGGGTTCAATCCCGGATTCGTCTAACCTCACACGATGATGCGCGTCACAGGTCGAACCATAACCGAGCAGTTCCGCATAAATCCGTGCGCCACGATTTAGGGCGTGTTCGAGTTCTTCCAGGACAAATAAATAAGCGCCTTCGCCGACCACGAAACCATCGCGTCCTTTGCAAAACGGACGTGATGCGCGTTCCGGCTCTTCATTCCAGGACGGAGTCATCAACTTCATCATACAGAAGCCGAGCATAATGCTATGGGCAAGTGGCGCATCAATGCCGCCGGAAAGAATCGTATCAATTTTCCCCAGTTGAATATTTTGCACAGCGTAATTCAAAGCATCAGTTGAAGACGTGCAACCAGTCGAAACCAAATGGCTGAATCCTTTCAGTCCATAAGCCATCGAAAGTTCGCTCGGCAGGGAACCAGGCGTCGCAGTTGGGATTGAATAGATGCTGGCTTTTTTGGCCTCGTTTTCAAAATAGTAACGATATTGCTTCTCGACAAAACTCAGGCTTGCACCGCCGCTGCCTAAAACGACTCCGATACCACGTCGGTCATCCAAATCCATTTCTTTTGGATTCAGCCCGGCATCGGCAAAAGCCATTCCTGCACCTGCGATGCCATAAGCAACAGCGGGGGAAACATGCTGGCGGTCTTTGGGAGCAATGAAATCGTCGGTATTGAAATTTTTGACCTCAGCCGCGACTTTGACAGGTAAATCAGCGACATCAAAACGTGTTAC
The DNA here is from genome assembly GCA_031371805.1 of Blastocatellia bacterium. Taxonomy (GTDB): domain Bacteria; phylum Acidobacteriota; class Blastocatellia; order RBC074; family RBC074; genus JAFDVL01. The sequence goes on from JANMKB010000544.1 coordinate 3,277, forward strand.
GCGGGCGACGCCACTCCGGCCTTCGCGGATGGATTGCCAAAACTGATCTTTGCCAAGACCAACGGGGGAAACGCAGCCAATTCCGCTAATCACAACACGCCGAAGCGTTTTTTGATGGACCATATTTTTATTCCTCAGGATTTTTCGGTGTAATCAGATGCGGAATAATACCTGCCAAAGCTAATGACCGCAATTGTAGATAAGATTGACCAGGAGAAAATATATTTAGGTGACAGTTTTCAGCAGGTGACAACATTTGGTGACAATTGTTGACAGTGTAATGATTTGTTGACAGGGATAAGAATAGTACTGTCGCTTTTTGTGGACATCTTCTTTTGATAAACCTAAGTCAGAATCCGGTCAAAGAGAGAGAACTGCTTGTTATCAATTTTAAATGCAATAACTTAGATGATTGTCAGCGTTTATTGCAATTCTATGGCACGCCCATTGCAATGTTGATTAACGCAGAAGAGAGATAGAAACGAAACAGATGGTCTTTGATTAATTAAAAGTTCTTTCGTGGCAGGGAAAACGCTTTTTGTAGCTCGGATTTTCCTCACACCTAATGTCTTCTCACCATTCATTAGTTAAATCCGATGCTCGGAGCGTTCTTCCTGCTGGTTCTGCAAAGTTATTACTCAAGTGAAAGCGAACCCGCTAAAAAGTGCAATTATACCTCACATTTTCTAACGGTTCTTCACCAACCGTTAGACCAAATAATTCTGCTGGGTTCGTTTTCCTGAATTTTTTAAGAAATCTGGAGCTTGACTCCTCTCAATCTTGTAGCTGTTGGCTAGAAAGGACACGGGGGTCGGATTTTAGTAGCAGTTACAGCTTTCGATTCGCAAGTTACACTAGCTTGGAGATCGGGGCACACCAGGTAGTGTGGCTTGCGAATCGGAAAACATAAATGAGAGTTGCAGTCGCCCATTGACAAATTTGACAAGTTTTTATGGCAAGGCATCCCAGGCTGAGCCCGCTGCTTGATGGGCAGACCCCAAATCTGACTCATGGTGGCAATGAGCCTCTCCCAAAAACGACCGCTATAAGGATTCTTCCTACTCAGAATCCGGGAGGCTCACAAGATTCGGTCAGTAATGACCACAAAGTTAGTCCTCACCCCAGCAGCAGATCACTTTTAGTGAATCTGCTGCTTTTTATTTGTGCATCCAATATTCTTAATTTACCAATGAAGTGATTTTTTATTCCCCTATTCTGGCCATGAAAAAATCCTCTCCGATTTGTGCTAATCTACTGCCACAGCAGAATTATCAACTACGAGCAAAGTAATGGCTAAATTTCTTCATATCGCAGATATTCATCTTGGGATCAGTCGCTATCGTCGTTTCGGAGGAGCGGATCGCACCCGCGATTTTTTTGAAGCCTGGAGCGACTGCATCCAGAAATATGCCCTGGAAGAGGAAGTCGCGTTTGTCCTGATTGCGGGCGATTTTTTTGATACACGGCGTGTCGAACCACAGGCCATGGATCACGCGATGTTTTGTCTCAATCAGTTGCGAGCCGCTAATATTCCGGTCATTGTTATCGAAGGTAATCACGATCAGCGCGAATCCGCCAATAATTTTAGCTGGCTCCGCAGCCTCTCGAAATGGGGCTTTATTAAATTGGTTGAGCCGTTTTATCAGGACGATGGTAGCTTCAGGCTGGAATCGTGGGATGATAATAGCCGCAAAGGTTCATTTGTAGATGTTGAGACAGAAGATGGTAATTTTCGTATCTTTGGTTCGACATGGTACGGCACTACAGTGACGCGACAATTGCCCTCGCTGGTTGATGAAATTCGGGTTCATCGCCGCGCCGACGCCTTCAATGTGATGATGTTGCATACCGATGTCGAGGGACAATTGAATCGCCCGATTCCCGCTTTACCCGTAACTAAAATTAATGAACTGAGAACTGTCGTTGATTATCTTGCGCTCGGTCATACGCACAAAAATTTTGCGATTGATAACTGGGTTTATAATCCCGGTTCGCTGGAGGCTTGTTCGGTAGATGAATATGCAAATATTCGCGGTGCCTATCTGGTCGAAGTCAAAGACGGAAAGCACGAAGCCAAATTAATGCGCGATTATCGCCAGCGTCCGTTTGTCAGGTTCCGGTTTGAAGTTAACGGTCATTCGACACCGGAAGAACTCAATGAGTCTTTATTCGCGCAGCTTCGTGAAAAAATCGAACCGCATGATCCAGACGACAAAACAAAGTTAGCGCCAGTTTTGGAACTGACTTTGGTCGGGCAATTAGGATTTAAAACCTCGTTACTGGAATTGAGTCGGTTGCGCGAAGAAATCAAAGATGAGTTTCAGCCATTTTTGTGTATCGCTCGTGATATTACCGTTCCGGTTGAATATGCCGTGGCGGCAGGGTCGGCTGACCATTATTCTCGTGCCGACCGCGAGCGGCGCGTGATCGAAAGCCTGATTGCCCGCGATGCCCGGTTTCAAAATCAGGCCGCAGAGATGACGGAACTTATGCTGGAAACGAAGCGGCTGGCATTGACCGATGAACAGCCGGAAAAAATTGTCGCCCTGATTGAGCAGCGCTTAGCTGCCGCAACTGCAAAATCAGCAGAAATTGGTAGCTGAAAATTTATTGCGTGGCATTTCTTTCTGGCAATTCAGACAAATTTCAAGGACAATGACTTTGTCTTTACCTGAAGGCGCCGCTGTTGCTCTCGCTCCCACCGAACGATCAGCGACCACGAAATTAGCAGCAAGAATTCGAGATTAGGCCAAGTTCTGATCCCTCCTGAATGTAATGTGATGTTTATGGAAAACGTCTTCAGCTTATTAGCCTTTCTTTTGCTTGTGCAGAGTTTTGCCGCGCTGGTCGCCGGCTTGCGATTTGCCCGCTATTCGTGGCAGTCGCTGTCAAATGCGCGTGATCGCTATGTGCCGAAGACAGCGGTTATCATTCCCTGCAAAGGGCTGGAGCATGATTTCGAGGAAAATATTGTTGCCTACCTCGCCCAGGATTATCGTCAGTACGAATTGATTTTCGTCACTGAAAACGAAGCTGATCCCGCCTATCACGTAATCAAAAAAATTCTTGCTGAAAGCAATCGTTCCGCTTGGCTCATCACCGCCGGCGAAGCCAAAAATCGCGGTCAAAAAGTTCATAATCTCTGTGCCGCAATTGATATGCTTGATGCCGTAGATCGCAAAACCGAAGTACTGGTTTTTGCTGATTCCGATGCTCGTCCGGCGGCAAACTGGTTGTGTGATTTGGTTTCTCCGCTGTCCAATCCGAGAGTTGGAGCCGCCACCGGGTTTCGCTGGTATGTGCCTGTCAAAGGCGGCTTCTGGTCACATTTGCTTTCCGCCTGGAATGCTGGAACCGTGAATTTATTTGGTGAGCGTTCGGCTTTTGCCTGGGGCGGAGCAACAGCCATCAACCGCGATACGTTTGAAGCTTTGCGCATCAGGCAACAATGGGAAGAAGGAGCCGTAAGCGATGATTATGTATTGACCCGCGCCGTGCAGGCAGAAGGACTCCGCATTAAATTTGTTCCGCAATGCCTGGTGATATCTGAAGCCAAATTCCAATTTTCTGAGTTGCTGGAATTTACTACGCGCCAAATGATTATCACTCGTGTTTATGCGCCACGTGTATGGTGGCTGGCGGCAATTACGCACTCGCTTTTCAATTTTACTTTGTGGGGTGGTTTGGGGGCCTGGGCTTTGGGCAAAGTCAGTGGAGAACTTCTGTTGCCGCTTTTGCTCACCAGCTTATTTTTAGGCGTTATAACCGGTGGAGTGCGTGGGTTTATGGCCGCTCAGTTATTGTCTGACGAATATTCTTATCAGGTCAAAAAAGGTATTTGGGCCTATTGTTTATTGAATCCATTGGTTTCGCTGCTTTATCTTTACAACTTAGTTGCTTCGGCTAAAACCCGGCGCATTGTTTGGCGCGGAATTGGCTATGAAATGATTTCGCCCAAAGAAACAGTTATCTGGCAGCGACCGGAAGCACTCTCCGCCTCAGACACAAGCGAAATGCAGCGTAAGCATTCAGAGGCCGCTGCGGGTTCATCTTCATCCCGCGATGCGTAAATTTGTAAAACTGGTTGACAGGCAGAGTCTCATTTTGTATTCTCACCTTCGCCTTTTTAAGGCCTTGCTCCTCAGTAGCTCAATGGCAGAGCATTCGGCTGTTAACCGAAGGGTTGTAAGTTCGAATCTTACCTGAGGAGCCAATAAAATCAACAGTTTACGGCATCGCAAAGATGCCGTTTTCTTTTGAGGGACGCTATCACAGCCGGATACGATAGCGGGAAGCCCGATTTCTTCACTCTTCTTGTCTCCTATTCAAGCTGCTATTTTCTCGGACAGATTCGAGCATAAACCTCCCGCAAAAATGATTTGTCATGAAACCTGTCCTTATTCTTGTGGGTATTGCGGTGAGTTTCGCTTCAACTACACGCCCACCATTGCGCGAACTAAGAATTTGCGCTATCTCTACAGCATCAGACTATTTCCATAGAGCTATCAAAACGTTGAACTGCAACTCACAGAAGTGAGATGATGTCCTCAAGAATAGAGTCTTTGCTATGAATCAGCCACAAACCAATTGGTTTTGCTCTCGCTGCGGATTTAATAACCTCATCGAATGCAATGCTTGCAAGCAATGTCAATACGTGAATCCCTTTCCGCCACAGCCTCAAGAATCAAAGGGTTTAGCAAGATTTTCTTCAAAGACAATATTGATTTTTGTAGCTGGATTTATTGGCGTATGTGGTCTATGTGGTTTTCTGGGGTTAATCTCTAATCAGTCTTCATCGAATTCCGCAGTGAATAAGGGCATCTCAACGCCATCACCCGCCGCTGCTCAACAAGGTGAGTTTGTTATTAAATCTCCACTGGATAATCAGGTTGCCTTTAATTTGCCGATGATGCTTCAACTTACTCAGAATGAGATTGAGAAAAAACTTGGGAAACCAGTCGAAACTGAGCGCGAAGGTGATAAAGAAGAAAGGATGTACGCAGGAAAAACCAATTTAGGCCAGCTTAAAGTTGCCTTTGGGTATTTTCGCAAAAAGCCGTTATATGGTCGTCTCTATCTATCTAGCCATCTGCTAAATTCGCTTGAGTCAATTAAGCAAGCGGGAGCTGACATTGGAAACACTCAGCCCAAAGACACTTCAATATACATTGATTATTGGTACAGAGGCGAATTTGACAGACAACTTTATGACATTAGTGTTATCCGAGATCAGTCAAAGAAAATTGACTGTGTTTTTATCGAAATCTACATTCCAGAGGAAATCATTGTAAAGGCAGAGCAGGTAATTGCTAGGGGCGAGCAAGGTGAATTAGGCAAACTAGATGTGGGAAGGGCAAAAGACAAATTGAAAACAATCAAAGACGGCGACAAAAATTATAACCGCGCTCAGCAATTGATTAAGAAAATCGAGGACATTTGGACACGTCTGTCGTAACGGCTGAGTCTTACAAATACACTACATTGATAGCTAAACTAACGTCATTGGCTCCGGGATCGCAGCAAGAGTCAATAATCAACTGACAATGGAAAGGATTTTCTTATGAGAAAAGTGCTTCAAGTTCTTCATCCGTTAAGAACTCAAGACAGTCTGGAAATTTTCGCAATGTTCTAAGCTCCTGACCAGTTAATAATCGTCGCACTTCCGCGCTTTCGTAAAACTCCTCACACGGCAGTTCGAGTAATTCAGACGGCAACTCCGCTTCAAAACGATCACTAGAAGTAATTACAAGATCAAGGACAGCCTCAAGCTCTCTGATGAAATCCTGTACTTGCTGAAACTCATCATTGGTCAATTTATCCCAAGCGGCAGCATCGTGTTTATTTTTTCTTAGCCAATACTGAACCTCAAAAGGTAATCGGGTTTCTACTTTCGTCAGACGCCTAAAAACTCTCTTCATAGTTTATGCTCCGCCATTCGTGCTTCGATTTCTGAGAGACGCTGTTCTACTTCCATGCTTTCGTGCGCTCTCAAGCCAAGCTCAATTAACTTCACACTGGCTTGAATCCGATTAGGAATACTTGCGGTGGGATCGTGCAACGCGCTGCGTAATTCGCTTACGCCTTCCGCCAATGCCGTTTTGAGAGTATCTAGCCCCTCACGAAAAGCCTCCGCTTTGGCCTGTTCATAGGCTGCCCGAAAACTATTTTGTTTCAGCCAATCATAAAGCGTTTGCCGGGACACTTTGGCACATTTGGCAGCATTGTTGATCGTCGGTTCACGGAGCAAACATTCAATTGCCCGAATTTGCTTTCGTGTCAGATTTTGTCCAGTTTTGTCAGCTTCTGCGCTCATTGCTTTCTCTTTCTTTATCCGAAGCTTGCGCTGTCGCTTCTCTCTGACGGAGTTCTGTGATTGCGCCGCATATCCTCAATTCGGTTTGATGCCAAGTTGCTTGGATACGCTCTATACTAGGGCATTCGTTGGCAAGAGCATCAATCAAGTTCCCAGCTTCCACAATGGCGCGTTGCCTCTCTGTCACTTGCTGATTAGGAAAATTGGTTTCGTTTTCGTCCATACAACCTCACTTTTTCTCTTCACGCTTTGCGCACAGAAGCTCGCCAGCGGGTTGCTTCTCCATCGGGGGCAACGTTGTATCCAGTCGGACAAACCAACGTTGACAGCGTTCGCAGAACACGCGCCATCGGTTGCCATAAAGCATTGTCGTCAACGGCTCATTTGGTAGCTGCTCACAATCCGGGCAAATCGTTTGTCGAGTCATCCAGCCTCGCTTTCGTCGCATTTGAGGAAGTTTGCCGCTGCTCTCGCTTCGGCTTCGTCCCGTGAGAATCCCGCTTCGTACTCATAGATTGCCGCCCGTTCATCAAGAGCATACCGTTGATCTTCGTCGGTCAGAGCTTCGCTAAAACAGTGATGGCAGGTTATCGCCGGTGGAGTGGCTCCGATTTCAGTTTCGGATTCTTCCAAAAATAATCCGCTAAATCCCAGCCATCTGCTTTTTGATCTTCGGTTAATTCCGTTTCGAGCAAATCCGAAACCGTCACGTTAAGACCTTGTAACTTTGCCTGATTCGCAATGCCTGACCATTTCTCAAAACCATCTGCATCGGGAAACAGAATTACGCGCCGCTGTGCGTATCGCTGAAGCTTTTCAACGCTCAGATGCGATTTACCACCACAAGCCAGCCATTGATATTCTGGCAACTCCAACGCCGCAATAACGGCGGTTTTCTCCGCTTCCACAATGGCAATTAATTCGCCGTCATTGGTCAATAAATGATCTCCGAAATAATTCCGCCGATAGTCAGAAGCTTCCGGCAAGACACCGCGCCGCTTCAAATGATGTTTACAATGAGAATGACGAGAATGTTGCGCTTCCTAAAGATGATTTTGCTGAGTATATTTTGAATGCAGAGGCAGGGTTCGACAATATTGACTTTTCTTCATTTGGAGCGATATTCAAGATTGTAGAAGAAATTATTTTAGAAAACTGTGTTTCTTGATAGACACTCTATGCCTTTAACTTTAGCGCAATTCATGCTTGAAATTGGCAAGCTTCCAAATTCCTTGCCGCTCGAAGGTGCGGTCAATATTGAATTACAAGAAGGAGTTTTAGTTTTGCGAGCTTTAAAAGCAACCCAAGAACAAGTCGAAAAATTACTGCAAAAACAAAAAATTGCAGGGCTTTCTTCTACTGAAAAAACAGAGCTAGATGGATACGAAAAAATTGATAATCATCTAAGTCTCATTAATCGCCTCTCCCGTAATCTGACACAAATCCAAAATTAAAATTTACGTCGTCAACCTTCGATAAATCCCCGGCAATCGCTCCGGCAAGCCCATCACATCGTCAATAATTGTATAGCCCACTTCGCCGTATAAATCCTTCAACTCCGTTTCAGAGTCGCGGTCAATCGTGATGCAAAAAGGCGTAATGTTTCCGGTTTTGGCCTGGCGAAGTGCCATCTTCGTGTCTTCGCGGGCGTAGCGGGAATCGCCGTAATCGTGGTCATATGGGCGTCCGTCGCTGAGAATGATTAGCAATTTTGTGCGGGCGGGTTGCTTTTCAAGTTGTGCGGCGCAGTGGCGAATGGCGGCTCCGAGGCGCGTGTTGTTGTGGTAGGTGATGCCTCCAATGCGGCGTTCGACTTCGGGCGAATATTTTTCGCCGAACTGCTTCACGGTGAAATATTTTACGTTGCGGCGACCTTCGCTCGTGAAGCCGGAAATTGAGTAGGCATCGCCGACGGCTTCGAGGGCTTCGCTCATCAGGACTAAGCCCTGCTTTTCGATGTCTATGATTTTTTGTCCGGGGCGCGTGTACGGCTGGTTCGGATGCCGCGTAATTGTCCGCGCCGTTGACGAAGACATATCAAGCAGGAACGAGACGGCGACATCGCGTTCGCGGCGGATGCGGCGAATGTAGATGCGATCTGACGGACGCCCGGTTGTGCGTAAATCTACGTGACGGTCGAGCACGGCTTGTAAGTCAAATTCTTCGCCGTCGAGTTCGCCTTTGACTTTGCGGAGCGATTCGGGACGCAGCATTTGAAATTGATGTTTGATCGAAGAGATTGCGCCGGAATATCGCGCTCTGACCTGCTCGACGAAATCACGCATGCCTTTGCGATTTTCGCGCTGAATGACGCGGCACCACTTCGCCCGATAATCGCCCAACTCACGATCCCATTCGTCGTAAAAGAAAGCCTGATCGCCTTCCTGCAAATCCTGTTCGGGGCGTTCGGCCTGGAGCATTTCGCTGAGCATATCTGTGTCATCAGATAAAATTTCGTCAGTCTCTTCCGACCATTGATTGAAGGGATTTTGTTGTGGGCGTTGCTCGACGGCTTTTTGTTGCTGCTGATCTTTGCCGGAATTTTCCTGCGCTTCGTCAGAGTTTTGCTGTTCGGATTCCTGCTTTTCGTCGCTTTCGGATTTGGCATTTTCTTCCGTGCGCGGCGATTGGAGCAGCGCATACACGCGTTTGGTGGCGACTAATGTATCGGCTACATTGGCGTTTTCCTGATGCAGGCATTGCCCGATAATATTGTGAAATTCGCGTATGACTTCGCCATAAGCTTTACGGGCGACGGGATCAACCACGTCCCCGCATAACGTGATTTGAAAGAGTAATTCGTACAGCAATTGATCCATCGGCAGCGAAGTCACCGGCGGGCGATTATCAATCAAACGGGCGCGGACAAAATTCAAATCACGCCGGATACCGCGATAGGCCTGACGCAAACGATAATCAATCCGTCCATTTTCGAGCGTCGTGAAAATTCGCGCCGCAAGCGCTGGATTGGGAAAACGTGACAGCACCAGCTTGAAATCTACGGCGGCGAAATGTTCTTCGGAAAGATCAGGACGGAGCCGTTTGCGCAGGCTGTATTCTTCGGGAATCTCTATTTCTTCAGAATCCGTGACGCGGCTCGGAGCTTCATCTTTGGCAGTGAAAAATTCGTCTATATCTGTCAGTGAAGCCCGCAATTCAGGCGTACCAATATCGCGTGTACCGAACTCAATTTGTCCGGCGGCGTGGGCGGCTAAAACTTTGTATAAACGGAAGTCGTCTTCCAGCGAGCCAAACTCCGCAATCATCGCGGGCAGATGAATTGTTTGCCCGTCAGTGATGCGCGATTCGTCGGGGACTACGCCAAGCGGAGCAATCGCCAGTTCGCGTCCGGTCAATCCCTCGACATAAATTCTCAGCAAATGCGCAACGGATTCCAGGGCCATTCCGCCCCGTGCGGCGCGTAACGATTCCTGGCTGCTTTTTGATTCAAGCGCGTAATAGGCCTGCGCGCGGCGGCGATCCTGGCGATGCAATCCGGCTCCGGCACGCGCCCACGCTTGGAACTGTTCAAGGGAAGCCGCAGCCAGTGCACGCGGCGCGGATTTGAAACATTCCAGCGCGACATAAACGCTGTTGTCGGCTAATTCTTCGGTCATTTCCAGCACGGATTTGATGACGGCTAAACTGTGTTCAGGTGTACGTTGTTTGGCGCCGATAATGCGGCGTTGATTGGCGGAAAGCGCCGACATCACTTTTGGCGTGAGCTTCAGGAAATCATAGACCAGCGCGTTGCCTTCATCAGCGACACGTTTGGTGACGAAATTCCATTTTGCATAACTCGTCGCGTCGCTCTGTTCCATCACTGATTTTGCGGCGCGAAAATATTGCAGTGCCGTCGCTCCGCCGCGTTCAAGAAACAGAGAAGTTTGTTCGTAAAGCGAAACTGCTTCACCGGAAGTTTTGATGAAGCCCAGGCCTTCGCCAAGTGCCGCCAGAAATTCTGCGGCAGTCGCTCCCGTGCGATTGGCAAAGTTTTCGGCTAATTCCAAGGCCTGTTTGGTGAGTGCGGGATGCGGTTCCGGCAAGGCTGCTTCCAGTTTGGTGAGCGCCGCCAGGGCATTGGGCGCGGCAGCTAAAACTTCGGTGCTGTGTTTGACTGAACGATTGGCAACAGCGACCGCAATATTGAAAAGTTTTTGCGTAGCTTCGGTTTCGCCCAGTTTGGCAATCGTGTGCGGCGCGGAATTAAACGTGTTGAGCGCAGTCGAAGGCGAAAGGACAATTTGTTTGGAACACAGCGCGATGAGCAGGGGGCGCAAATGAACGGGGATTTCTGCTAACGTTTGCGCCGAATGATGAAAAAATCCATTGGCTTCATCGGCATTGTCGAGCGCGACGCGACGCCCAACTTCAGCCCATAAACGCAGGTCTTCGTTATCAAGGTGTTGCGCGACTTCGGGCACGACGCGAAAAAACTCAGTGGCGACTTTGATAGAGACACTGGCGAGTGAAGCGCCCACATCCATCGTCACCCAGGCGCGATCATTGGGCTGGATGCCGAACGAACGGGCTAAGGCTTCAACCGATTTCCGGGTGACACCTTTGAGTAAAGAACCTGCGATGCCGCGTTTTTCATCATTCATAAAAACAGGAATCGGGAGTTAGGAGTCAGAAGTCAGGGGAGAGCGAAAAAACTTTACTGATAACGGACTTCCGCAAAATAGAAGCTTAATTGTAACCGCCCCGAATTCGGACTCCCGACTCCCGACTCCTCCTCAAACTACAGTAGTCACAATTTCACGAATGCCGCGCTGTAATTCGGCATCATCGGTGATCGGGCTGGCGATGGCGATTTCGCAGGCGGTCACGGGATCAACTCCGCTGGCGATCATTTGCGCGGCGTAAACAAGCAGGCGCGTCGAAACGCCTTCTTCCAGGCCGTGCCCTTTTAAGTTGCGCACCTTCTCGCCGATTTTGACCAGCTCACGCGCCATGCCTGCTTCGACGCCGCCTTCGCGGGCAACGATTTGCGCTTCGGCTTCGGCGGGCGGGTAATCAAATTCGAGCGAGATAAATCTTTGCCGCGTGGACTGTTTCAAATCCTTCAGCACGCTTTGATAACCGGGGTTGTATGAAATCACCAGCATGAAATTATCCGGCGCTTTGATGAGTTGTCCCAGCTTTTCAATTGGCATCACACGGCGGTCATCGGTCAGCGGATGGATGCAAACAATCGTATCCTTGCGCGCTTCGACAACTTCGTCGAGGTAACAAATCGCGCCGTGTCGTACCGCCGTCGTCAGCGGCCCATCGTGCCAAACGGTTTCTTCGCCTTCAAGCAGGAAGCGTCCGACTAAATCAGTGGCGGATAAATCTTCGTGACACGCCACCGTAATTAACGGGAGTCCCATGCGATACGCCATGGCCTGGACGAAGCGCGTTTTACCGCAACCGGTCGGGCCTTTGAGCATGACGGGTAATTTGGCCTGGTAGGCTTTTTCAAACAGGGTAACTTCATTTTTGATATTTAGATAATACGGCTCATTGCTGATGCGATATTTATCTAACACTGGTTCTGTCGCGGGTGAGGTTTGTGCTTTGGAGTTCATAGGCGAGCTTTTTGCCATGCTTGAATCAGAGTCCTTTGCCTGAATTTATATTACGCTGTGCTAAAATCAGCGCTTCATCTTAGCACTATTGTTAATTCAATTGAAATTTGCAATGTTTAATGTTGGGTTAGTGACCCACGCGGGATAAATTTTTGCGAGCAAAATTATGATTGCAGTTGCGATGAGCGGCGGCGTAGACAGTTCAACGACTGCCGCACTACTAAAAAATCAGGGACACGAGTTGGTCGGATTTTCGATGCAGCTTTGGAATCAGCGGCGCATCAACGTCGGGCCGGACGGCGAGCCTTTGCCTTCGCGGTGCTGTTCGCTGGACGACCTTTATGATGCGCGTGTCGTGGCGAATAAGTTGGGGTTTCCCTTTTATATTTTGAATCTGGAAGACGAATTTGAGCGTGATGTCGTAGCACCATTCGTAAATAATTATTTACAGGGGCGCACACCCAGCCCGTGTGTTGCGTGCAATTCGTATTTAAAATTCGATAAGCTGGTCGAAATGACAAAGAGCGTCGGTGCAGACAAAGTGGCGACGGGGCATTATGCGCAGGTCGAGTACGACGAAAGGCGCGGTCGCTGGTTGTTGCTGCGCTCGACAAATCGGGCGAAGGATCAATCATATTTTTTGTTTGAACTGACGCAGGAGCAATTGAGTTACGCGCTGTTTCCGCTCGGTGGAATGGCCAAGCAGGAAGTGCGCGACATTGCCGCCGCCGCCGGCTTGCCAACCGCGCAAAAGCCTGAAAGCCAGGAAATTTGTTTTATCCCTGATGGCAATTATGCGCGGTTTATTGATCGTTATCTGGACGAGCAAAAAACGCTGCCGCAACCGCTGATACAAATTGAAGGCTACAAAAAAGCGCCGGATCCAACGCCGGGAAACATTGTGACGACGGCGGGAAAAATCGTCGGACAGCACACGGGCATTCATCGTTACACCGTCGGGCAACGGCGTGGCATTGGTATTTCTTCGCCAGAGCCGTTGTACGTTGTGAAAGTTGACGCCGAAAAAAATCAGGTCGTCGTCGGTTCGCCTGAGAACCTGCTCAAACACGAAATGATCGTGACGCATCCGAACTGGATCGCCGTTGAAAAACTGACTGAGCCAATGCACGTGACGGTCAAGATTCGTTCACGCGCCGAGGAAGCCGCCGCCATCATTTCACCACGTGAAGATGGTGATGTGCGAGTGATTTTTGCCACTGCTCAACGCGCCATTACGCCAGGCCAGGCGGCAGTATTTTTTGCTGAAGATGTTGTTGTCGGTGGAGGATGGATTCGATAGCTGTAGATTTTGGTACAACCTGAACCTATGCGTAAACGGGTCAGTTCGTTTTTAATCCCTGGAGGATACTTACAATTTCAGTTGTGATGCGTCCTGTTTTTAAGTCCTGCTCCGCATGCTTATATGCTCCTTCTATATCATCGCGGCTCAAAAGCTGTTCATAACCAACCCATTTTAAATAATAGAATTGTTGTGATGAAAGAAAAAAGCTAGTCCGGGAGAATGAAACTAACGATCAAAGACTTAAAGAATAAAAGACAAGGGCGAGCGGCAACGGGGTTAGAAGAGCATCAATTTAAGCAGTTGCTGAAGTTCTACAAAGTAAGTTACGAGAAAAAGTATGGCGCGAGTGTGGCGGCGCGACAAGCGGAAATTGAGGTCACGCCGAGCCTGCAAGCGGAGGAAGAATTACTCTATTTTATGCTGTTCAGTTTGAAGTGCGGCTTGACCTAAGACCTGCTGGGA
>JANMKB010000587.1:0-5637 GCA_031371805.1 Blastocatellia bacterium
ATCGAAAGGCGAGTTCTCAAAGGCTGCTTGAAAAAAATCTTTGTATTCCATAAATGATGTCCCATTAGTTTTTATCGCTTGAATAAAGCTTCAATGTCTTCTGCAACCGTTCCCGCATCATCTCGCGCAGTCGCTCCGGTCGCAACGCCACGACGTGTTCGCCGTATTGCAACAGCCAGCGTGCCACTTGTTCCAATGCATTCTCAGTCGTTTCAAACGTGATCCGCAGCCGTCCATCTTTCAACTGCTTTTGCTTTTCAGTTTCATGAAACTTTCGCTCGCGGGCGTAGCGGGCTTGGAAGGCGGCGAATTCCACTTCTACGGTCACATCTTTGCCGCCACGAAACATGCCAAAGCCTTTCTGCAAATAATTCTGTGCATTCCAATCGGGCGGCGGTTCAAAGTGGCGGCGGGTGCGGGCCAAATTCGAAATGCGTCCAGCGTGAAAATCGCGGTAGCCCTGTTTTTCAATGTCCCAGGAAATCGCGTACCACTCGCCGATCCAGTTATGCACCAGCAATACATTCACTTCGCGGTGCGTCAGTTCGTTGTTGTAAGGCGAGAAATATTCGATGGCGAGCGTCTCGCGGTGCGTGGCGGCGGCGGTCAGTTTGCGCAGGATTTCGGGCGACACATCGGCGGTTGGTTCGGGCGCAAAGGTGATAGCGTCTTCCAGTGCGCCGATGTCTACTTTGACCTCATCGGGCAGGAAAGCGGCGAGTTTGCTCAAGGCCTGGCGTGCCAGTTTTATTTCTGTCGTCGCGGTTCCTAACCGGCGCAAGACGCGTTCGGCGGCGAAAAAGGCGATCAACTCGCCTTCAGTCAAACGGATTTCCGGCAACTCCCATTCCGGCTCAGTGAAATAGAAACCATTCCGCTCCCGACTGAAGGCAAGCGGCGCACGGTAATCATTCTCCAGCCGTCGCAATTCGCGTTGCACGGTGCGTTCTTTACATTCCAGCACCTGCGCCAGCTTCATCTTATTGGGATACTGACCGCGCTGGATTTCGACGCATAATTGTTTTAGACGAAAGTAGGCGCGAGCATGAATACGCGGCGCAATTGCAGGTGTTTTGTTTGCCATAGACGTACCCTATCAGGCCGGGGAGACAGTTAGTGTCCGGGCGGCAATATTTTTTTGATGGACTGAGAAAACTGCTGAATAAACGGGGCGCAGTAAAGATTGCGCGGCAGGCAGGAAATGTCAATGTCCGGGTTAAATTTTGAAAAGGGAAGTGCTGGTACGCAGGAGGGCTTTGGGCTTTGGCTTTTGGTCTTTGGCAACTCTGCATGAATGATTTGCCTGCGATAGCAGTAACGCGAGCGCAAGTTGCTGGCCGGGGGAAATCTTTTCAATCCCTCGCCAAAGACCAAAAAACAAAGACCTCATCAGTTCTAATTAAATAAAGAAAGCCCTGCGATAAAATATACAGCAGGGCTTTTTGTGATAAGTGTGGCTTTAAAGATGCCCGGACTAGAACGGTATATCTTCGTCACTGGGGCCGCTGCCGTGATCTTCGGGGGGAGCAGAGCGCGGTTGCTGTCCGCCGGAAGGACGAGGAGCCGGATTGCCGCCGCCACCGCCGCCTTCGTCTGCGCCGCGGGGCGAAAGGAATTGCAAATCGCTGCCATTAACTGCCAGAGAAGTCCGCTTCACGCCGTCCCGGTCGGTATATTCTTCCTGCCGTAATTTGCCTTCGATATAAACCTGTTTGCCTTTGGTCAGGTACTGATTGGCGACTTCGGCCTGTTTGCCCCAAAAGGTAATCTTGAACCAGGTGGTAATTTCCTGGGAATCTGCGCCGCCGCCACGCCGCTCAGTAGTCGCAATCGAAAAATCACAGACGGCTGTGCCCTGTGGGGTATATCTGATGACGGGGTCGCGGCCTAAATATCCGATAATCGTAATTTTGTTGAATGACGCCATTGCTATTCTCCTGTTTCGGTTAGTGTACTTGTTTATGGTTTACCAGCACGAGGGCGTGGCTTGGCTGTTGTTTTGCCAGCCGGAGCATTCGGGCTTTCTCCCAGGCGTTCCAGTTCCTGCTTTGCCTGGGCCGCTTCATTGGAATTGGGAGCCATTGAAATTGCTCCGCGTAACGCCGCCACTCCCTCTTCCCGACGTTCTAAATACAAAAGTGACAGACCTTTTTTGAACTGTCCGGTGACCACTTTATCACCGCTTGGATAAGTCGTGAGCAGCTTGTCGTATTCCGCCAAAGCCTCAGCGTACCGCATCTGCGCAAACAGCCCGTCAGCAATCCAGAATTGAGCGTTATCGGCGGCTTCGGTCGTGCCGTAAGCCTCAACATAGCGCCGGAAATTGGCAATTGCTTCGTCGTATTTACCCTGGGTAAACTGGGTATAGGCGAAAGCGTAAAGTTGCTCAGGATTATCAAAGCGAGGTGCGGTGGTTGCGGCTTTTTTCTCTTCTTCCTGATGTTGTTTGGCCTGCTGCTCTAAGTAGCCTTTTAAGCCGTTGATCTGCCCGGCAATTTGTTCCAGCTTGCGATCCGTGGCGGCCTGTTGCGACGCTAACTTATTGATATTTGTGCTTGCCCCGGTAATGTTATTTGTCTGAATGACCTGGGTTTTGCTGATGGCATCCTCGATCTGGCCCAGGCTGCGCAGCGTATTCTCCTGATTTTCAGTTAATTTTTGTAACAGGGCGGCTGTTTGTCCGCTTGATTTATCAAATGATTCCTGTAAATCTCGCACCTGCTTCTGGAGTACGAGCACTTCGCCCTGAAGTCTGATAATGACATCTTTATCTCCGGCGGTGCTGGCGCCAATAGCAAAAATCAATATTGCTAAGATAAGATAGGGACTAAATCGTTTCATATAACCTCCGTATGATGTTGTCGCTGATAATATTTTTTAGCAGGTGAAATATAATCACACGTGCGGCGGCAAAGTAAAATCAAGACCGCTTAATTTCCCAATTTGTCTGTAGTAGACTACTGTCCATCGTAACCAGTTCGGCGCGGAAATCATGGGAAGATACTCTGAATCAGCATGCTAAAACTTCTGACTATTTCAAATCTGGCCGTCATCAGTCACCTGCAGGTGGAATTTGGCGAAGGGCTAAATATCCTGAGCGGCGAAACCGGGTCAGGCAAATCCATTATTCTGGCTTCACTCGGATTATTATTAGGGGAACGGGCCTCGCTTGATTTGCTCAGAACCGGAGAGAGCAGGGCAGTTGTCGAAGGCGTCTTCGAGATTGAAGGCAATAATCCGTTACAGGCTTTCCTGCGCGAATCAGGCATTGAAGTTTTGGAAGAGGATTTAATTATTAAGCGTGAAATCGTTGCCAATGGTCGGGGCAAGGTTTTTGTTAATAATCAGTCTGCGACCATCAATTTACTCAAGACAATTCAACCACACATTATTGATGTCCACGGTCAGGGCGAACAGCAAAGTCTACTATCAACCGGAGTCCAGACGAGCATGCTTGACGCTTACAGTAAATCCGAGTCCCTGCGAAAAAAAGTTGAAGCACGGTTTGAGGCGGTCGCGCAACTGGTCGCTGAATTGGAATCGCTGAAAAAATCTGATTCAGAGCGCCTGCAAATGCTGGATTTGATTGATTACCAGATTAATGAAATTGACCGCGTGCAACCTAAGCTGGAGGAGGATGCAGAATTAGCAACTGAGCGAAAGCTCTTAACGAATGCTGAAAAACTAACGACCCTTTGCACTGAAATTACCAGCTTCCTGTATGATGACGATGAATCAGTTATTGCCCGTCTGAGCCAGTCAGCGCGTCGCCTGGATGAGTTAGCGACCATTGATAGCCAGTTCAGTGTCCAAAGCGAGCAATTAGCCACTGCCAAATATACTATCGAGGACGCGGTCTTTATTATCCGTGATTATGCCGATAAGATAACTTATTCAGCTACCCGCCTCCATTCGATTGAAGAACGGCTGGAAGCATTGGAGCGGTTGAAGCGAAAATATGGCGGAACGCTCACCGAGGTTCTGGCTCATTATGAAAAAATGAACGTCCGGCAGGACGAATTACGAAACAGCGAAAATCACGAAAAGTCCCTGGTTAACTTACTGTCGGAAATGGTTCAGGGCTACCGGGCAGAGGCGCTGAAATTAACCGAAACCAGAAATAAAGCAGCGCACGAACTGGAAAAGAAATTAAAGAAAGACCTTTCAGAAGTTGCGTTAGAGAAGTCACAGTTCAGAATTAACTTTAATGCTCCATTAGGTGGAATTAATTTTTCTCAAATCCGGCAATGGTTTAGCAGTGAGACTGAACATTTGATCTTAAATCGGTTAGGTCAGGAATATGGAGAGTTTTATTTTTCCGCGAATAAAGGCGAAGAGCTTCGTCCGATGAGTGCAGTGGCTTCGGGTGGAGAATTATCACGTCTGATGCTGATTCTAAAATCCAACATTGCCCCCACGCCTTACCCCAGAACTTTAGTTTTTGATGAAATAGACACAGGCATTGGTGGTCGGGTCGCAGACGCAGTTGGCGTCAGGCTGAAGCGCCTGGCTAAGTCAAATCAGGTGATTTGCGTGACGCATCAAGCACAGATTGCCAGATATGCGGATGTTCACCTGCAGGTGGTAAAAACCGTGCAGGGACAACGGACGCTGACAACGCTAAATCGGCTGGAAGCAGAAGGGCGGGTGAATGAAATAGCTCGCATGATGGCGGGCGCAAATGTAACAGACATTTCAATCAAATATGCCAGACAACTGCTTAGTAATGAATAGGATGGCTGGGCTATGTTAAGGCGATGAACAAGATAGAGGTAGAAAGTTCAAGTACTTCCTTCAAAATGTTGCACGTGAAATGCTTCTGCTGAAAATGGTTGACGTTTATGAAAAAAGTTTATATCGAAACGCATGGTTGCCAGATGAATGCGCACGACAGCGAAAAGGCTGCTTTTGCCATGAAAGGGGCGGGGTATGAAACAACGCTTGTTCCCGCGGAAGCCGATCTGGTTTTGTTGAATACCTGTATGGTACGAGATAAGCCGGAGCAGAAAGTTTTCCGCCGGATCGAAAACTTAAAGCAGGAGATCAAAAAAGAAACCGGAAAATTTGTTACTTTTGGTGTGATGGGATGTGTGGCGCAGGCAGAAGCAGAACGTGTTTTCGAGCGCAACCCGGCAGTAAAACTGGTGGTTGGCACACAATCGATTGGAAAACTTCCTGCCTTAATTGGACAACTTGAGCAAGGGTTTCCGCGTGCGATAGATGTGCAGTTAAACAAAGATGCGGATATTTACGAGTTGCCATCCGCGGCCCGACAAACTGCGCAGATGGCCTATATTTCAATTATCGAAGGCTGTAACAAATTCTGCTCTTACTGTATTGTCCCTTACACCAGAGGGCGAGAGCGGAGCCGTCCGGCGGAACGAATTTTGGAAGAGGCAAAAAGTCTGGCGCAGCAGGGCTATCAGGAAATTCATTTAATCGGTCAGAATGTGAATAGTTATGGATCAAGCGGGCGGTATCGTGGCAATATTTCTAACTCGACATCAGCGGGGCAAAATGGAGAATTAACCTTCGCGCAATTGCTGAAGTTGCTCGCTGCGGAAAGCGGAATTCCCCGGATCAAATACATGACTTCTTATCCCCGTGATTTCGATGAGGAAATTATTAAGGTGATGG
>JANMKB010000678.1:0-12017 GCA_031371805.1 Blastocatellia bacterium
AAAGCTGACGCAAAGAGCCGAAGCGCTGGGACGCGGGATAAATTTAATCGAATGGACATTTGATCCGCTGAAGTTGCGCAACGCCTATTTTAATCTCGTTCGCCTCGGCGCAATCGTCAGAAATTATTTGCCCGATGTGTACGGCAAAACTTCCAGTCATTTGGATCAAGGCCTGCCGACGGATCGTCTGCTGGCCGAATGGCATCTCGACTCGCCGCGTGTTACTACAATTTTGAATGGGCAACTATTCCAACCTCCTGCCAATTGTCACCGCATTTTTGTGCCGGCAGAAAATCAAACTTTAGCCGGACAAACAGAGATTCGTCAGCAGTTTCAGGCGTTATTTGCGCAGGGTTTGGTCGTGACAGGATTAGCGTTAAATAACGAGGGGGTGAGCTATTTGTTGCAGGCAGATGCAGGCCTGTAACTTGCACAAGCCTCTGGCATCAACTATTGTCAATTGATGCAGAAATAAATAACTGAGGTATCTTTATGAAAATGTTCAGGATCAATCCCCGGCGTTTCGTGATCATCGTGATCGTAGCGGTTTTTACCGCTGGTTTAGCTGGTTACTTGTTTAGCAATGAGCGTGTCGAGGCGCAGGCTGGGCGACAACAACAAGGCGATGGTAAGAAGAAAAATCCTAATGCCAGCGGCGATCCTGAAGCGCAAAAGAAGCAACAGGAAAAGGAAGAAGAGAAAAAAGTAGACAAGCAAATGTCGGGTGCAATCATCACGCTTGATACCAGAGTCGTAAACGTCGAAGCCGTCGTTTACAACAAGAAAACCGGTGCGGTGTTGCAGGGACTGAAGAAGGAAAATTTCGAGATTTACGAAGACGGCATTAAGCAGGACGTCGAGAATTTTTCCACGCCTGAAGCTCCGTTAACAATGGTGATGGTGATTGAGTACAGCAAAATTGTTGATGTTCTCGGTCAGGGGACGGGCGGTTATTTTGAGCCAGGCCGGGTCGAAGTTTTGCGTCCGGCTTATGAATTTGTGCGAACCATTGTGAAGCCGAAAGATTTCGTTTCGATTGTTGCGTATGACATGCGTCCCACACCGCTGGTGGATTTCACGGATGACAAAGCTAAGTTAATGCAAGCGATTCAATTATTGATTCGCAATAATCCGGCATTCAGCGAAAGCAATCTTTTCGATACCCTCAAGTTTGTTTTGCGTGGTGGCAAAGGTGATGCCGTGGTTTTAGAAGATGGCAAAGGCGCAGATAAAAACGGGCAGATGAATTATGCCGGTTTATATGAAACGAATGCCCGCACTGCAATTTTATTGATCTCTTCCGGGATGGACACGTTCAGCAAAATCAATTTCGACAATGCACGCAAGATCGTGGAAAATTCCGGTGTGCCGATTTACTCACTGGGGATTGGTAACCTGTTTCTCAAAAAATATGATCAGGCGCTTGATCCGGGACGGGGTACAAATATCAATGGCATTCCGTTTGATCGGATGACAATGTTGCAGGCGCAAAATCAACTGAAGACATTTTCGGATTCGACGGGCGGTAAATATTACCCCATCACATTTCCGGGCGAAATTCCCGGCGCTTTACAGGCCATTCAAGCCATGCTGCGCAATGAATATAGTTTAGGCTACACGCCAACGAATACACGCAAAGAAGGGAAGCGGCGCAAGATTCAACTCAAGGTAAATCTCGGTGATCAAATTGATCCCAAGTTAATCGTGATTCAGCATCGTCAGAGCTATGTCGAAGAGGGCGGGAAGAAGTGATGAAGGCGGAAGATGGAAGTCAGCCGAGGGAAGATTCTGAATTGTCCGCAACGCTTGGTTCTATTCGAACACGAATGACTGCGGCGTGTCAGCGCGTCGGGCGCAATGAATCAGAAGTTACGCTGATGGCTGTCTCCAAAACAGTTGCGGCGGCATGTGTACGTGCAGCGATTCTGGCCGGAGTCAAAGTTTTGGGAGAAAATCGCGTTCAGGAAGCCGAAACAAAAATCGCGGCGCTGGCTGATTTACGAACTCAGGTCGAATGGCACTTGATCGGTCATTTGCAAGCGAATAAAGCCCGCAAGGCTGCGACTATGTTTGACGTAGTGCAATCGGTTGACAGTGAGGATTTGGCGCTGAAGCTGGATCGAGTGGCGGAAGAATTGGGTAAACGCCTGACCGTTTTTATTGAAGTCAATCTAGGTGGCGAAGCATCAAAAGCCGGAGTCACCGCCGCCGCAACTTTGCCGTTAATTGAAAAAGTTAGTCGGCTGCCAAATCTTAACCTTGCAGGTTTGATGTCCGTGCCGCCTTATTCAGAAGAGCCTGAAGCGGTGCGGCCTTTCTTTCGCCGCTTGCGGGTATTGCGCGATGAGGCGTTGCAGGCAGGTGTTGCCGCTTCGTCATGCACACAACTTTCTATGGGCATGAGCCACGATTTTGAAATTGCAATTGAAGAAGGAGCTACCCTGATTCGCCTCGGCACTGCCTTGTTTGGCAGTCGAAATAACATCCTATGAATTTAACAGATATTGGTCGGTATCTCGGCACAGCAGCGAATGCAATTCCGACGATTGCTTATTATTTTTTTGGCGGCGTCCTGTTAGCCGTAGTCGTTCTCTTGTTGCTACGGATTATTGTAGATGCGCTAAAACTCAGCCCTTTCGGGAAATTTGCTTACTACGCAACCCGTCCGGCCAATCAAATGATCGGGAGCATGCGGAACTCGCGGTATTTTTACCCGTTGAAACGGGCGCTCAGTTTTGATCCGGCAATTTTGATGGTGTTTATTTCGACGGCGCTGATTTGTTATGTCGGGTTTACGTTGACGAATTACCTGACCATGATTTTAGGCGGCATCGCCAATGCCCTAATTAAATTTGGTAATGCAAATGTGTTGAGTGGCGGTAAGTTTTTAATCGGCACAATTTTGATTGCCGTGATTTTCTTTCTGCTCTCGCTGATGCTGATTGTGTTTGTGAATAGTTTGTTTGGGTTATTGCCGAAGCTGGCGCAGAAAGCAGAATTTCGGATCAGACCGCTTTTGCAACTATTTGAATTCGGCGGAATCTTTGCCGGCTGGTCATTTTTGATTTTGTGGATTGCGTTGAGTTTTGCCGCGACGGCTGTCCAGCTTATTTTTCTGTCCGAGCTATAAACGTAATGATCCGGTTTTCGACGCAGGATGATGTTGTCACGTTTTCTGTCCACGCTCAGCCACGTGCTCCCAAAAGCCAAATTGTCGGAGAAATCGAAGGCGTCTTAAAAATCAGGCTGGCTGCGCCTCCGGTTGATGGAGCCGCAAACGAAGAACTGATTTATTTCTTAGCCAAATTCTTTGCCGTCCCCCGCAATGCAATCGAAATCATTTCCGGCGCGACCGCGAAAAATAAAATTGTGCGCGTGCACGGCATCACAGGTGAGAAATTTATGGCAAAGCTGTCGGAGGGATGAGCGATGGACGATGAGTCATTGGATGGATGCGTTACATTCTTTATCCGTTTCCTGACTTTACGCAGTTTCCCAAATCGCCATGCGATTTTCTTTGGCCTGCTCAATAAATTCTGCCATAGCGCTCTTCGCTTCTTCGCTCATGTCAATAAATTCAACGGCACAGCCAATGCGCGGCTGGCTGTAAACGACTTCGGCCTCAAGCACCAAAAATTCTTTAGCGGCATTGATTGGCACACGTAATTTTAATTGTGCGCCTTTGGGAATCACGGTCAGTGAATTGAAATAAAGCCCATGAATATTGATGTCACGCGTTTGCGCAATGCCGATTCCTTCGGCTCCATCGAAAAATAAATCCAGAATTAACTGGTGTCTGGTAGCGCGGCGACGCTCGTTTTGAGAAGAATCCATAAATACTGCCTCTCACAAGATGAATAATTTTTTCAAGGGTTGTCGCCCGATATGGCTTCTGCGGGACTGAGCGAAATCATAGCACAAGTTAACTTCACGCTTAACGAAAAATTTCCTGATTGACCATACCGCCGGGGCTGGCTATGATAGCCACGATTTTTCCGGCCCTTCCCCTGCTTAAAAAAATCCACGAACAACCTCGCCTAATTAATTCAGTCCGCAGATAGAATTAGAACTTACGCTGAAAAATGAGCGAAATGCAAAAAGTACCCGATAAGCTTTGATTGTCAGTAACTGACAGTAGTTTGCGTAAGCTCTGATAAAATTTTCGGTCCATCACTTGAGGAAATAATTGTGAGTACTCCCACCGCATCCATGTCAGCGCAGGCTTTTCCTATCGCCACTCCAACGCAACCGCCCAATCCTTTGCAGGCGGCAACAGAAAATTTTAATCGCGTGTTAACGGCGATGACTTCGGTGCAGGGCAAAGTCAGCGATCTG
Organism: Blastocatellia bacterium; assembly: GCA_031371805.1. Classification (GTDB taxonomy): domain Bacteria; phylum Acidobacteriota; class Blastocatellia; order RBC074; family RBC074; genus JAFDVL01. The sequence continues at coordinate 4,336 of JANMKB010000678.1, forward strand.
ATTTTTTCTCCCGGCAGGCCCCCCCAGGTCGAACTCAACAGCCGCCTGACGCCGATGCAGATTCCAGGGCTGGAAATGTTAACCCCGGATCACACCGCCACGATTGCCGCAGTTCTGACGCAAAATCATCGGGTAGCGGCGGAGGCATTGCAGGAAAAAGGCTCGGCTGATTTGTCCTACAGCGTCCCGAATAATTGTCGTTTTCGCGTGAATATTTTTAAACAACGCGGCAGCTACGCGATTGTCATGCGCGTGATTACTTCGGAGATACCGAGCTTCGATCAATTACGTTTGCCGCCGCAATTACGCCGGATCGCCGAACTGAAAAACGGGATTGTGCTGGTGACGGGGCCGACCGGATCAGGCAAAAGCTCCACGCTCGCCGCGATTATTGATTTTATTAATGAGACGCGCTACGACCATATTTTGACGATTGAAGACCCGATAGAATTTACGCACAAGCACAAAAATTGCACGATCCATCAGCGCGAATTGCACAGTGACACGCCGAGTTTTGCGTTGGCTTTGCGTGCGGCTTTGCGCCAGGCTCCCAAAGTAATTCTGGTGGGTGAAATGCGCGATCAGGAAACCGTCGAAATTGCGATGGAAGCCGCCGAAACAGGGCATTTGGTGCTTTCGACGCTGCATACGATTGACGCGTCAAAAACAGTGGATCGGATCATCGGCGTCTTCCCGAAAAACGAAGAACCAATCGTGCGCAACCGCCTGGCACAATCCTTTCGTTACATTATTTCGCAGCGCCTGATTCCACGCGGCGATGGACAGGGACGTGTAGCGGCGATGGAAATTCTCAAAGCAACTACGCGCACGAAGGAATACATCGAGAAGGGTGAGCGAGACGGAAAATCATTGGTTGATGCGATGCGTGATGGTGAGTTGGAGGGCATGCAAACCTTTGATCAAATGCTGGAAAAATTTGTTCGTGACGGAACTGTTTCTTATCAAATAGCGATGGAATATTCGACCAATCGCAATAATTTAGGACTCCAGTTGCGTGATTGGGAAGAGGCACAGCAAAAAGTCGCAGCCGAGGCGCAGGGTGGTGTGCAAATTGAAAAATATTAACGATTCGCACAAAGTAATGAAGTCCTGAAAGGGCGATCTGCGCATGGTGCGCCAGCAGGATGCTGGCCTTGCTTTCCCCGGCCTTGCCAGTAGGATGCTGGCGCACCAGGTTGCTTCATTCAATGCGATCATTTTTGTATTCCCTTAAATAAATCTTTGCCCTCAGCATTCGGCAAGTTGACGCCGATGATTTCTGCCAGTGTCGGAGCGATGTCACGCATATCAATGCGGTCAAAAACTTTTCCTTTCGGAATGCCTGCACCAACGATAAAAAATGACGAATCCATTTCCGGCAAATCGCGCAGCAATCCATGCGTGCCGCCGGCTTTTGTCTCGCGCAGAATCTCGCCTGTAAAACTTCCGCCGAGGTTGTAGCCAGGTTTCACGAAGAGGACGAACGCCGCGTCAGGAAAGCCGCCCATCTTTTTTGCTTCAGCGTTATCAATAACTTTGACAATGCCATTGGCGGGATCAGCCGCGAGTTTTCGCAAGACTTCGCCAGCTTTATTTTTAGCCTCGGTGTCGTTTGGGTCGTTCAGCATAATCGCGCCACTGGCCCATAAAATTGCACGCCATGATTTTAATTTTCCCTGCGAATCAAGCTCAATCAATCCCGCATCATGCAAAGCAGAATTGATGTGAACCGCTTTGTCATAACGCGCAAAGCCGTGGTCGGAGACTACGCATACGACCGCATTTTTATTGGCTTTGAGCGCAGCCTGCCAGACTTTGCCGATCAGCCCGTCGAGCGCTTCGATTGTTTCATACGCTTCTTTTGTGTACGGGCCTGTGGCGTGTTGCACTTCGTCAAGCACGCTGAAATAGGTTGTATGAAAACGTGGTTTTTTATTTTCGATGATCCACGCGTTGAAGGCTCCACGTGTCGTGTCAGACTCTACTGTATAAATATATCCCGCAGGATATTTACCCAAAACCTTTTCACCTTCGTCAAGCAAGCCTGGTGTCGAAAGTGCGCGTAATAATTTATGATCATCCTCAGTTGTAGCCCGCCAAATTTGCACGATGTTGTATTTGACCGGAGCGCCTACGCTGACAGGCCAATCTACGCTGGAGGTGACAAAGCCCGCTTTGTTCGTCGCTTCCCACAGCGTTAATGATTTTATATCTTCGGCGTACCACATCCATCCGCTCTGATTTTTGCCGAACGGATCAAACGGCGTGTTGTACAAAATGCCGTGTTTACTGGGCGAAACGCCTGTCAGCATTGTCGTGTGGCTCGGATAAGTGACCGTCGGTAAAATTCCTGTGACGGCTTTGGCGTGTGTGCCTTCAGCCAGCATCTTCCGCAAATTTGGAATTTTTAAATGGTGCTTGTCGGCTTCGGTAATGTAATCGGGTTTAAGTCCGTCAATTGAAATAAGGACGACAGGGACGTTGCGTGATTGAGCGAATGTTGCGAATGTGAGGAGAGCAAGGACGATGAAAAGTAATAGACGTTTCATAATTTTTTTAACCGCAGAGAGCGCAGAGGGCATAATGCAAACTAGACAGGATTGACAAGATTCTTTACAAGATAAACAAGATTTGATTTGTCAATCTTGCAAAAAATCTCGTCAACCCTGTCTGGACTTTTCCCTTACAAACGGCAAATTAACAACTCACGTTCATAAATCATTTCTGATGGCAAATGATCGTGCAATTGAATAAACAGCTCTTCGTGATTGAGGACTTCCTGATGCCATTGTTTCAGATTGACAGTTTGCAACGCTTCAAATTGCTCACGAGAAAAATCCATTCCACTCCAATCCACATCTTCGTAACGCGGCATCCAGCCAATCGGAGTTTCCTGTCCGATGACGCGGCCCCGCGAGCGGTCTACAATCCATTTCAGGACGCGCATATTTTCGCTGAAGCCAGGCCACATGAAATCGCCGTTTTCAGCGCGGCGGAACCAATTCACATGAAACACGCGTGGCGTAGATTTCAGGCGGCGCTGCATCTTCAACCAGTGCCGAAAATAATCGCCCATGTGATAACCACAAAACGGCAGCATTGCCATCGGATCGCGGCGCACTTGTCCTAGATTTCCAGCCGCAGCGGCGGTCATTTCTGAACCGACAGTCGCGCCAATATAAACACCTGAACTCCAATTGAAAGCTTGAAAAACTAATGGCATGACAGTCGCACGACGACCGCCAAAAACAATCGCGCTGATCGGCACGCCGTCAGGATTTTCCCAGTCGGGGTCAATCGTTGGGCATTGCGAAGCGGGTGCGGTGAAACGGGCATTTGGGTGCGCAGCTTTGGCTCCGGTTTCTTTGGTAATTTCCGGCGTCCACAAATTTCCTTTCCAATCCAAACATTCTGCGGGCGGTTCGTCCGTCATTCCTTCCCACCAGACGCCGCCTTCAGGCGTGAGCGCAACGTTCGTGAAAATTGAATTTTTTGCGAGCGAAGCCATCGCGTTTGGATTCGTTTTGACAGAGGTTCCTGGCGCGACACCAAAGAATCCTTTTTCGGGATTGATGGCGCGTAAATGTCCCTGTTCATCAGGCCAGAGCCACGCGATGTCATCGCCCACCGTCCAGACTTTCCAGCCCTCAAAACTGGCCGGCGGAATCAACATCGCAAAATTTGTTTTGCCGCAAGCGCTGGGAAAAGCCGCCGCAACATAAGTTTTTTCGCCCTGCGGATTTTCTACGCCGAGGATCAGCATGTGTTCTGCCATCCAACCTTCGTCGCGTGCGATGTTGGAAGCGATGCGAAGCGCAAAACATTTTTTGCCAAGCAATGCGTTGCCGCCGTAGCCCGATCCATACGACCAAATTTCGCGTGTCTCAGGAAAATGCACGATGTATTTTTCTTTGTTACAAGGCCACGGCACGTCTGTGTCTTCAGGCGCAAGGGGCGCTCCGACGGAGTGCATACACGGCACAACGCGTTTCTCATCTTTGTCAATTTCCTGAAAAACGGGCAAGCCAACACGTGCCATAATTCGCATATTGACTACGGCATAAGCGGAGTCCGTGAGTTGCACGCCGATTTGCGAACGCGGCGAATCCAGCGGCCCCATGCTGAACGCCAGCACGTACATCGTGCGTCCCTGCATACAGCCATCAAACAGTGATTTCAGTTTGCGCCGCATTTTATACGGGTCTTCCCAATTGTTGGTTGGCCCCGCGCTGTCTTTGGCAAGGGAGCAGATGAACGTGCGCTCCTCGACACGGGCGACATCGCTGGCATCAGACCGGGCGTAATAACAGCCCGGCCACAACTCTTCGTTAAGTTTTGTGAATGTGCCGCCTGCAACAAGCTGCGCACAAAGTTCTTCGTTCTCCTCGTCGGAGCCGTTGATCCAGTGAATATTGGCGGGTTTTGTAAGCCGCGCCATTTTTTCGACCCAGCGTAACAAGTGAATATTTTTACTGAGCGGCGCGGCATATTTGCCTTCGCCATCAGTGACCGGAAATGCGGATTTAGGTTTCATAACAAAGCCTCAAAAGAAAAATTTATAATGCGAGAAACGTATCGGGCGATAAGAAAATTTATTATGGGGAAAAATTTATCTGGCGTCGAGTTCTGGCGGAGCGATTGGTGGATTTGTTACTCAGGCGATAGCCGCTACTTGCACCACCACCAACGGCATTGCCTAAGGCTGAGTCCAATCCGCAACTACCAAATCCGGGACGCGGGCAAAATCTCGCTGATTCCGTGTCACAAGAATTCCACCAACACTCAACACAATCGCGGCGATCCTGAGGTCTTGCGTACCGATCTGACGCAAAGCACTTTTCAAGCGCAAAAATTCAGAAGCGGCGGCATTATTGAAGGGAAGTAATTGTAGGGGCATCAAATCACTCAGCGTAGCTTGAAAGGCATTATAGGCTGTCACCCATTTCGCTGTCTGGCGAGCGCGTCCAATCATGGCAAACCGTCCTCGTAGCTGCTTTTCGGCATTCACAATCGTCGTGGCGCGTTGTTCCAGCGGGAGGCTCCGCAACCGTGCAATCACTACTGGATGAGCACGCTGAAGCAAACTTAAATGGTCGGTATCAGGAACCCAAAGCGGCTTAGTCACGATTGGTCTCTTCACGAATGCGTCGCAGTTCCGCTTGCACATCAGCCCATTGAGGATCATTGGCAAAGCGACCAATCATCTTTTCCCACGGGTCATTCGCATTGGACACTTCAACTTGTAAGGGGACAATTTCTGCGTTGGCTAATCGTTCTGTCAGCACGGCACGAACGTGAACTAATGCTTCGTCCCTGGTGTTGCCAGTTCCACTACATTCAGGCCATCCCAACACCACGGCAACAAACCCGTTGGCGGGTTGTTTTTCCACTAAAACCTGATAATCCATAGTATTTCCTTTCAGTTTTTTTAGCGCCAGCAGTAAAACACTAAACGATCCTTAAGTTAGAATATTAGCCTACGCCGCTTGTTGAGTCGAGTATCAACAAAGAAAAAGGGAGATCATTACGATCTCCCTGTAAACATTACTGTTTTATGAATTTGCTTAGAAGTGGAACTTCAAAGCAAACTCAAGATTACGGGGCGAGCTAATCACGCTGGTAATCTGTCCAAAGGTGGTCGAAGTGGCTGACCACGTTCTATCGGGTGGATTAAAATTGGGATGATTTGCAGCATTGAAAAATTCTGTTCGGAAATCAAAATACTTGCTTTCCGAGAGATAGAATTTTTTGCCAACGCCAAAATCCCAATTGAAATAACCAGGTGCGCGGACGGTTCCGACCCCGGTGCTGCCAAATGTTCCGAGCGGCTGCAAGGCAAAGGCTGTGGCGCTGCCTGAAGGGCAGAACGGATTCAGCGAGTTGCCAATATAGCAATCAGGAACATTGGAATTAATGGTGGGAACGCCAATCGTATCAGGACGCGCCGCGCCACGAGGATTTTGCAACGAACGATCTGCTGCTGTAATCGTGATCGGGAAGCCAGTATGTGTCCCAATGATATTACTCACATTCCATCCACCAAGCACCGCATTCAATGCAGGATGCAAGTTACTTCCGAAGCTGCGACCTTTACCAAATGGCAGGTCGTAAACGCCAGAAATAACCAGATTATGTGTAGCATCAAAAAAGGCCGGACCATAATTGTAGCCATGACGATCACGCTCATTGGCTGAATATGCGCCCTGTGCGGAAACACCACCGCTACCATAATAGCCGAGGTTATCTGTCATTCCCTTGCTCCAGGTGTAAGACACCATGAATTCCAAACCTTTAGAGTAACGCTGACGCAAACTGGTCTGAAGCGAATGATAACGACTGATCGCCCACGAATCGGTACCGCTGACTTGCGTTACTTTTGGCAGCACTGTGGAGAAAGGGCGACGCAGGTTGAAATTCACCCACGTGGAAGGGTCTCCGGTTCCGGGTAACGGTTGATTGTTATCAGTCGGCGCAACCAGATGTGTTGCAAAATGTCCGACATATCCAACTGAAACTGAAGTACCTGAGGCTAACTGATATTCCGTTGTCAGGTTCCATTGCTGCGTGAATTGTGGGCGCAGTTTCGGGTTCCAAATACGAATTAATCCTGCCGGAACTACTGTTCCGTTAGGCAGAATCTGTGAGTTCAATCCGACGAAGCCAGTGGCGATAGTGCCTGCTCCAATTGTATCGGTTGTGTAACTGACATCAGCTTCTGAAAAGAACGGTGGATTCAGCGGCAGACGCAGGTTGGAACCAGTGCCTTCCATGTACTGCGTAATTCCATATCCGGCTCGCACCACCAGTTTGTTCTTGAACATTTCCGGTGTCCAGGCAAAACCGATGCGCGGCTCAAAGCCTTTTTTGTAAGGATCATACAGCGCACGGCTATTGCCGTCTTTGCCAGCGTACAAGATTTTGCCAGTCGCAATATCGAAGTTCGCCTGACGATCCTTGACCTCAATCACAGGAGACGTGTATTCCCAGCGCATCCCAAGGTTCAGCGTCAAATTACTTTTCACCTTGTAATCATCTTGAAAAAAAACACCGATGCGGTTCTGGCGATGCCCCCACTTGCCAGGATTTTGACCACCAGTATTGCCGAGTCCCTTTTGCGTGAGCTGATCCAGCAGAAAATCAGCAAAAGCTGTTCCGGTAAAAGTATTGCCGTAGGTGAAAAATCCTAACAGCCCATTGTTTCCCGGATAGAACCGATTCTGCTGATAACGTAACCACTGACCGCCCATTTTAAAATAATGACGACCTCTGGAAATTGAGAGGTTATCTCCGTAATGGAAGGTATTCGTCACGTTATTTTCCGTGACTGCCTGAGCGCCCACGCCGCTCAAACCACTTCCGAGGTTAATCAGCGTCAGACCTGGAATCGCCTGAGTTCCGGCAATTCCAAGTTTCGCATTGGCGTTGCCGAGCTTATTCCAATCAAAAGCATCTGCAATAAAAACCGCACGATTGAATCCAATACGAGCTTCATTAACGATGCTTGAATTGATGGTACGTGTCCAGTTCAGTGCAATGTTTTGCGGACGGCTGAAATTTAAACTGGTCAAATCAGTCGGCAACGCGCCCTGGCTGCCCGGATTCTCATAATTACCGAAAGAATAACGACCAGAGAAGTTATCTTTGTCGGAGAGTCTGGCATCAATTTTGACATCAAATTGATG
>JANMKB010000513.1:0-4920 GCA_031371805.1 Blastocatellia bacterium
TTGCGGTGCAATACGGGGCAAAGGAAAACTTCTTAAGACGCTCCACTAAAATCACATCTTTTTCTGATCTATCAGCACTTGTGAGTAGCTCAAATAATATCCATTCAGACAAAACGTGCCTTACCCCAAGATTATTGAGAGAAGTGATCGTCTTCTGAGCCAATGCATCGTCAGTTCTAGCCAGTTGAACGAAAAAGCTTGTATCTAAATAAACTGTAAATGCTTTATTCATTACTTCAACTTCGCCCCATTCGGCACTTCTTCTAAAAATCCCGCCAGGACAGGTTTTCCTTCATCGCCAAGCGAAGCCGCCAGGATCATGCCTTGTGATTCAAAGCCGCGTAATTTTCTTGGAGCCAGATTTGTCACGACGATGACTTTGCGTCCGATTAATTTTTCGGCTTCGTAATATTGTGCGATTCCGGCGAGAACCTGGCGCGGTTCGGCTTCACCTAAATCAATCGTGAAGCGCAATAATTTATCAGCTTTCGGCACAGGCTCGGCGGTCAGGATTTGTCCGACGCGTAATTCGACTTTGAGGAAGTCTTCGATGCCGATGTAGGCGATGCCTTCGGGAGCGACAGGCGCGATGGGGGGAATCGGCGACGGGAGGACGGCGGTGACGACAGATGATTCAGGTTTGATTTCCTGGGCGCGAGCTGACTGACTGGCGGCTTCTTCTTGTTTGATTTCGTTCATAACTTTCTTTTTATCCAATCGTGGGAAAACTCCTTCAATTTCTCCGATACGCGTGCCGGATTTGAGCGGCGTCAGCGCGTTCGGAGCGATGTCCGCTACGTTGCCCGCTTCGCCAAGCTGTTGCCAAATAGATTGCGTAGCAGTTGGCAACACGGGCGCGAGCAGCACGGTAAAACTTCTCAGTGCGTCTACCGAAGTGTTCAGCACGAGGGCCAGTTCGGCGCAGCGGGTTTCGTCTTTGGCAATGTCCCAGGGTTTTGCGTCGGAAATAAATTTGTCTACGACGGCGATGGCTTGCCAGACGGCTTCGAGGCCGCGTGAGAAATTATATTCGTCAAATTCGCGGTCGAATTGTTCGACGGCGCTTGCAACAGCGGATTTGACTTCGGTGGCGCGGGTAGCTAACTCAGAAATGATCGGGCTGGCAGCCCGATCTACGTCAGGAATTTCGCTTTCAAAATAATTGCGAATCATTGTCAGCGTGCGATTCGAGAGATTGCCCAGACCGCTGGCTAAATCAGCAGTCACGCGATCCAGCAAAGCTTCGTAGGTAAAATCTCCGTCCTGCCCAAACGCCATTTCGCGCAAGCAGATATAGCGCACGGCATCGGGCTGAAAATGTTTTGCCAGTACGCTCAAATCAATCACGTTGCCAGTTGTTTTGGACATTTTGCGTCCGCCCGACAACCACATTCCGTGCGCGAAGCAAGCGTGCGCAGGTTCAATGCCCGCAGCCATCAAAAATGCAGGCCAATATACGGTGTGTTGGCGCAAAATATCTTTGCCAACCAATTGCAAATTTGCAGGCCAATATTTTTTGTACTCTGCTTCGCCGCCGCGTGTTTCGTTGCCATAGCCAATCGCCGTGATGTAATTCGACAACGCATCAAACCACACGTACATCGTGTGTTCGGGATCATCGGGAACAGGGATTCCCCATTTCACCGAAGTGCGGCTAACGGATAAATCTTTCAGGCCGCCACTGACAAAACTGATGACTTCGTTGCGCCGTACTTCAGGACGAATGAAGTTGGGATTTTTTTCGTAGTATTCGAGCAGCTTATCCTGAAACTCTGAAAGCTTGAAAAAATAGCTTTCTTCTTTCGTAATGAAATCCAGCGGCGTAACCGTGTGCGTAGGACAAACCAGGACACCTATATCATTTTTTACGGCTTCACTCTCGTTATAAAATTCGTTGCAGCTTCCGCAATACCAGCCTTCGTAACTGCCTTTGTAAATATATCCGTTGTCACGCACGCGCCGCCACAGTTCCGCTACGCCTTGTTTGTGATAATCGTCAGTCGTGCGAATCCAATGATTATTGCTGAAATTGTAATCGGCAAACGCAGTTTGGAATTCGTTGACGATGTTGTCTACGTGTTGTTTGACGGGTACTCCGGCAGCTTCGGCGGCGCGTTCGATGTTGATGCCGTGTTCGTCTGTACCCGTCAGGAAATATGTATCAAAGCCGCGCTGACGTTTGTAGCGTGCGACAGTATCGGCGATGATCGTCGTGTACAGATGCCCCAAATGCGGGTGCGAATTGACGTAATAAATCGGTGTCGTAACGTAAAAAGTGTCGTTCATAATAATCAAAAATACGGGTGCAAAATCAAAAGGATATTCTTTCACGGTGGATTGTAAAGCTCAAGCCGCAAATTTTAGGAAAACGGGACTGCCAGACTACCAGACTACCAGAAACCAGGCTTATGGACGGTCACTGTCCCTTGTCTGGTCGTCCGGTAGTCCCGCCCTCTGGTCTTCCCGACTAACCAAGTTTCAGGTAAATTACCAGGCTTATGACAACTGCTCCTGAACGCCGCCGCGCGATTATTTTCCTTGTCGTTGCTGCAATTTTATTCAGCTCTGGCGGCTTGCTCATCAAGCTGGTTGATTTGCCTGCGATGGCGGTTGCTGGCGGTCGCAGCGCGATTGCGGCGGTCATCATCCTGCTTTTCATTCGCCGCCCGAAATTCACCTGGTCAGCGACACAAATTTTATGCGCTGTCGCCTATTGCGGCACGGTCGTGTTTTTCGTGATCGCCAACAAAATGACTACAGCGGCGAATGCGATTTTATTGCAGTACACCGCGCCCGTTTACATCGCCCTCTTTGGTGCCTGGTTCGTAGGCGAACGCACGACCTTACGGGATTGGATAACGATTGGATTAGTGCTGATCGGGATGACGCTGTTTTTGCTGGACGGCCTGAGCGCGGGAAATTGGGCGGGTAATTTATTCGCCCTGCTCAGCGCAGTTTTTTATGCTTTTCTGGCAATGTTAATCAGAAAGCAGAAAGACGCTTCGCCGCTGGAATCCGTTCTGCTCGGCAATATTTTGACGGCGATTATTGGTCTGCCGTTTATGATTGGTCATCTGCCCAGCCGCACCAGCATAATCAGTTTGATTTTGCTGGGAGTGTTTCAACTCGGCATTGCCTATGTGATGTTTGCGCAGGGAGCCAGACATGTTTCGGCGCTGGAAATCGTTTTGATTTCTGTTCTTGAGCCAATTCTGAATCCCTTGTGGGTGGTTTTGACGGTGGGCGAAAAACCAACCTCGCTGGCCTTGCTTGGCGGAATTATTGTGCTGGGAGCAGTTGTCGGGCGGGGAGTTTTGAGTAGCCGCTTGCAGAATGTGGAATGATTTTAGCCACAGATGATACAGATTAAAACAGATTTCCACTGAATTTTCTGCAAGCCTGCTCGGTGAAAATAATGAATCTTACTCTGTGCTAATCAGTTTTGATCTGTGCCATCTGGGGCTAAAGATTAGGCTTATACAGAATAAATTTCGGATCGTTATTGACCCACGCTGCCTGTAACCATTCCGGCGCAGTTTTCGGATCACCCAGCGGAGCCAGTTCTTTCCGTGATTTTAATTCACGTTTCCCGATGGCGATGTAATCAACCGGATTTTTTTCCAGCCACAGTTTTAACTCATCCAACGATTTCACCGGCGGAAAAAATATCCAGGTTTGCCTGGCAATAAATGGCAGATGCGGTTTTCGTGCGACGATTTTTAAGCTGCGTGGAGCCGCATTGGTTGACGCAATAAATTTTGCCGCAGCAGGGATTTCGTAAGGATGATCGTTGATGAAATTACTAAAACTGCTTTTGGCATAAACGAATGAATTCACCCAGATCGCCAAAAAGACAATAATTGGAACCGCCATTCGCAGCTTTGTACTGAATGGAAAAAAATCTTTTTTTGTCATCCAATCAAATACCGAAAATATAAAATGCGTAGCCAGTCCCGAATAACAAACGCCAATAAAAAAGAAGTAGCGCGGCTCCCAATGGTTCAATCCCATCAATAAAAAATATGCTGTGATAATCAGCAAAAATAAAATTACGGCTGTTGAGTTACGCTTAATCATCGTCAGCAAAAATCCAGCTAATCCAAGCAAGCCGACTAAAGACGAAACCAGCGAAGGGTGCAGCGATTGCCAGATTACGGAAAAGAGATTCCCGCAATATCGAGTGAAGGCCTGGCTTGGATTATATGCAACGACTTCGCCGAAGGAGTGAAACTGCTCACCCATCTTGCGCGTGCCGTCCTGCGTGACTTCGCCGCCGGCGAGTTCAGGATAAAAGAGCGTCGCCATGTTTAAATAATTTGTATTGTAAATCGGCGATCCATTGTGCCGATAATTCGCAATGAACCACGGCATCGCAGCGAGAAAAAATACTGCTAAAAAAATTGTTGCGAGGATTAGCCGTTCGCGCCAGACCTGCTCAAAAAAATTCAGGAATAAAATTGCAAAGATAAAACAGGCGACAAGGACTACACCGTTGTAGCGCGTCAGATATGTCACGCCAGTGAAAAACCCCGCCAGAATAATTCGTGGATAGAGTGAGAAATATGCTCCCGTGAAAATGACGATGGAAGTCAGGAACAACATCAGGAAAAATATATCGGTCGTTGCCTGCAAAGAAAATTCAGGAAATTCAATACCGACCAAAGTCAGCAACGCCGCGCCAACTCCTGTCCATTTTCCGAATAATCGTTTGAATAAAACATACGCCAGCCAGACACAGATCACCGCGCTAAGAATTGAAATCCATTTACCTGAAACAAAAACATCGCCGGTAATTTTTGTGACTGAAGATAACAGTGCCGGATAACCAGGCCCTTGAAATTCATTCGCTGGAAATTGTCCTGCCGCCAGACGCGCTGCATCAGGTGCATAGAGATGATAAAAATCTGTTTCCGTCGCATA
>JANMKB010000734.1:0-26329 GCA_031371805.1 Blastocatellia bacterium
TGACTATCTTTAGAAATCGCTGGAAAGATTAAGTTATTTTTGCCAATTTCTTTAGCAACTGTTTTCGACAACTCACTCAAAAGCCAAGACCCAAACCATAAATCACGGCTGCGTCGTGCTGAGGCGATGAAGTCTTGTACGGGACCTAACCCAATCGAAATTAAATATTTTGTCTCACTCATACTAAGCTCACTTTACACTGAATTGGTGGCAGCTATTTTTTCAGCAAACTTGCCGAATGGTATTCTTTGCTGGCACTTTCGCTCTGTTTATCTGTCACTACCTGTGTAGTGCTGAAACCTCTTACGATGTTTTTTGGTAGCAGCGCTACGCGACTACGCACGAGCCGGTACGATAACTGTTTGTTTACGGGGCAGAGTAAGAGAAACTGAAAACTAACGGTTCGCGCTCTGACGGCGCTGTGTTGGACACGGATTGCTGCTAAGCTTTTGGCCTCGGTAATGCTGAGTTGTGGGGTGCTTTTACAGCGGAGCGAATATAACGAAGTTTAAAAAGCTAGCCACGAGAATGGTCAGTGGACTGCATAAGCATGGAATTTGATGGTACGCGACTGCGGGCGAAGAGGTCAGGGACTTAAACTGACACGGCGCTAATTGCATTACGAACTGTTGCTGCGCCACGCGCATGACAAGCTGGTAGTTGAGCGAATGTATAACGAACCCGGCTCGGCTCGCTACGGCTCGCGGTACTGTCCCGCGCGCACCCGGCTCGCTACGGCTCGCGGTACTGGACATGGCAACTCAGCGAACATTTTCGGCCTGGAAAAGCAAAAGGCTTCCGGTTGGAAGCCTTTGCTATTTGAAGTTATTGGTCGGGGCAGCAAGATTCGAACTTGCGACCTCTCGGTCCCAAACCGAGCGCTCTACCAAGCTGAGCCATGCCCCGACGAAGTTTCGCATTATACATAACCCACCCACTCCTGCCTAGCGCTTTTACTCAAAGTTGGTCAGTGGGCGGAATTGGTCACTGCGATTTGTTTTTGGTGATGGTTAAATTTTCCAGCCACGAGCGATTGTCATCGGGGTTATACACCAGCGTCGCATTGACAGTATCGCCCGCCTCAAGCCGGCCAAAATTCGCGTCATCCTTAATGGCAAATTTCATAGTCATCGCTTCCATAAAAACTTCGTTGCCATTCCTGATGGATTCGTGTGCAATTTTGGCGCTCTTCTTCTCCTGATCGAAAATTTCAATGACTTTGCCTTTAAATGCAAAGCGTTTTTGCTGCGCGGCAGCAGGCTGTCCGGCGTTATCCGCCGACTTATGTTGTGTCCGCTGACAAGCCGACAAACAAATGATCAGAGCGACAATAATTGTAGTTGCGCGTAGCTTCATAAAGTTCTCGAAAACCTGTTCCATAAACTGTCAGAAGACAGCTATCTTTTTTACAGGATAAAATGATCCGGCGAGTTTAATCAATCTTTGCGCCCTTGTCGCGTAAATTGGTACAGTACGGCGGCTGGTATTCACGTCTCTAACGGTTTTGCGCTCGACGCGGATAAAAGGCTGACAAGGCTCGTCCAAAATTTGGCGAACTCAACCATCGCCTGATTAGAATTTCAGTCGCACGCCGCCCCAGATTCCGCGCGGGGCACTCGGTGCATAAAATGTCGCGTGAACTAAAGGGAATTCTCCATTCACTGCGGCGAATGGGCGTGCGATGAAATTGCCCTGCGCGGTGAAACCTGTTGTGCCGAGTTGCGCGGCGGTGTAATAGCGGCGATTGAAAAGATTATTTACGCGGGCAAAAAATTCGATGTGCCGATTGAGTTGATAGCGCGTGCCGAAATTGGCTACGGCATAACCGGGCGATTTGCCTGCGCCGAGGTAATATGTGCCATCCGGTTGATGCTGGTTGTTTTCGTTGCCGCGTGCGAAGGCGCTCGACAAGGCTTGTGCGCCAAAATTCAGTGACCATTTATTTGTTGCCTGGTAATCGGCAAACAGCTTGAATGTGTGCTGTGGAATCAGCGGGATTTTTGCGCCGGCGTTAATTTCGATCAGCCCTTCCAACCCCGGCGCAGCGGCATCATTCGTGCTATTGCCTGCACCGTTCAGCAATTCCTGGCTTTGATATGTCGCGTCAAGGAACGTGTAGCCGCCGCCCAAACTGACACGCCAAATGTGCGTGTTAATGTCAGCTTCGATGCCCTGCCGCCGCGTCTTGCCAAAATTTTTAAAATAACCGTAGCCCGTTTGCTGCGACGCTACGAATAAAATATCGTTGCGATTTTCGCCGCGAAACCAACCGATGTTCCAACTGAAATGACTTTCCTGTCCGCCGCGCAAACCCGCTTCAAATGTGCGTGTAACGACTTGTTGCAACGGTGGATCACCTGCCATCGCATTCGGCAATTTGCACGGCGTAGTCGGATCGGCGCAGCCCAGTTCAACTGAAGTCGGCGCGCGATTACCTTCGCTGTAACTGGCATACGCATGCAAATAACGCACGGGGCGAAATGTAATTCCTACTGCCGGATTGAAGCGGTCAAACGTGTGATAACCGTCGAGCGAACCAACGCCGCCGCCAGGATTGATGCGGTCGCGGTTGTTAATCGTCGTGCGATTGTAACGCCCCGACAAAGACAGCGTCGTTTTGTTGCCAAGCGCCAACGCGTCCGTCGCAAACATGCTGATCGTATGAATGCGCCCGTTCAAATCTACGCGCGTGTCGTAAGGCTCACCATCCACATCACCTCCCGTCACTCCATCGCCAAAAGAATTCACACCAGTGATGCTGCGGTCAGGATTCAAATAGCCAAGCTCTGTGGATTGCTGAAAGTCTACGCGATTGCGATCATACGCCGCGCCCGCCGTGAGTTGGTTGCGTTGTCCGTGTGGAAAGCTGACGACAGTCATTTGCCCGGACGCGCCGAAATTATATTGCTTACCAGCCGAGCGATTAATCAGGCCATTACATTTTTCGGCAGGTTCATCGCGTCGCAACGATTGCGCGATACAACGCCAAAACGGAAATGGCGTGTTCGCAGCCGTCGCTCCACTCGTCGGAAATCCGGTATAACCCGCTGCGGTCAAAGCTGCGCGATCCGCTGCACTTGGTTGATAAACCGATTGATCAAGCGCGGCTTCGTTGATGTCACCGTTCAGCGTGTTGGTACGAATGGAGCGCCAATACGCATTGCCTGCCACAGCTATCCGCGAGTTGAAGGAGTGCCGTCCATTAAAAACGAAAAATGGTGCGCGGTTCGCGGTGATGTCAGGTTTCGTGTAAATGCTTTTGTAATCACGGTCGAGAAAACGCTGCTCCTGCAATCCGCTGCCATGCAATGAATTGTTCGCATACATCACAGTCAAATCCAGCGAAGTTCGTTCGCGTTGCCAACCAAGTTTGCCCAAAAATTGTCGCACGTTTGACGGCGTATCAGGACGCCAGCCGTTTTCAAAAAACAGTGTGCTGGCGGTGAACCAATGCAACCCCTTGCTGTTCGCGCCGCCGTGTTCGAGTTCGCCAACCAAACGACCAAAACTGCCGCCGCTTAATTCGAGCGCAGTTCCCTGCGCGTTGTGACCATCCTTCGTTTGCAAAGCAATTGCGCCGCCGAGTGTATTCAGTCCAAACAACGGATTCGATCCCGGCAACAGCGCGACTTCGGCAATGGCGTTACGCGGAATTAAATCCCAATTCACGACATCGCCAAACGGTTGATTGAGCCGCACGCCATCCAGATAAACTGATAAGCCTTGCGGCGTGCCGAGCAATGGCGATGCGGTGTAGCCGCGATAATTCAAATCCGCCTGATAGGGATTGCCCTGCATTTCGTTGAGAGAAACACCTTTGAGGCGGCGATTGAAAAAATCAGAAATTTCGAGCGCGTTACTCGCCTGAATATCACGTGCAGGCGCAATCTGGACAGGTGCGGCAATTTCATCCGCACGCAGATCAGCCCCAGCCAGTGGCGTAGCGGCAACCACTTCAACATTGAAAGCCAGAGAGCCAACCGTCAAGGTAACAGTGCGGGTCATCACTGTCGCGGATTGCACCTCTATCAACAAAGATTGGGCAGCAAAATTTTCACTGCTGATTTCCAGACGATAGCGTCCGAAAGGAAGATTCGACAGCACATATTTTCCCTGTGCATCGGTTTGAAAATTCCGCTCCCACCCATTGAATAAACTTGCCAATTTCCCTGCCGCTATTAAGGGCAAGCCTGCCTGATCTTTCACCTCTAAAAGAATTTCACCTGTGGCTTGTGCGGTTGGTGCAGCAGGGCTGCCGCTAAATGCTGCCTGCACCTGGAGACTGAGAAGAATCAATAAAAACAATAAACCAGGATATTTATTTGCCATACAACATTTTCCGATCAAGAGCTGAATTGCTGTTTAGCCCTGCTATTAATTTAGTTAAGATTTTCGGTAAACGTGACAATTTCATGCGTAGCCATTTTCATTCCCACAATCACAGCAATCTTGCCATTGACCGCCGCGACGGGATAAGCAATGCCTGCTTGTTCGCTACTTTTTTGCTGTAAACCATTTTGTAAATCAATGATGCCCCAGACGCTGAAAGTTTTGGCATCGGCATCATCCCACGTCACAAAGGCTTTGCCATTTCCGAAGCCGACTAGGTGCGCGTGCTTGCCAATTTTCTGATTCGGGTCAACCAACTGACGCGCTGAAAAAGTTTTCCCCTGATCGTTTGAAGCTGCAAAATAAAGCCCCGGACGCGCACCGCCGCCCATAAACCAAGCTACACTCGGATTGCCGGAACTGTCCAGGCTCAGGCTTGGGCCTGCGACTGGACAGCCATTAATTTCCCAGCCATCCTGACTCACAATGGTTGAAGAAAATGTACTTCCGTGATCGGAAGATTTGGCGACAATGATGTCACGATTCATCACACCTGAAGCGGGTACGGTGCGATACGACAGAAAAACATTGCCCTGCCGATCAAGCTGCAAAGTAGTCCGACAGCATTCGCACACGTCCGACAAAATCTTTACATCGTGTGAAAATGTTTTGCCGCGATTATTGGAAATGCTCAGCCAGATTTCTCCGCCGCGATTCGCTTTGGTTTTGTTACGCTCATCAATCCACGCGACAAAAATTTTGCCTTTGCTATCAACTGCGATGGATTGAAAAGCGTGTCCAGTTGGTACACCGCCCGCATCAGAATTGAGCGTCATCGCAGGCGAAAATGTTTTGCCACCGTCAGTCGAACGCGCAAAACGAATATCGCCTTTCCAGCGTTCGCGTTCGCTTGACCAGCAAACGTAAACATCGCCATTGTTGGCAACAACAATTTTCGGAGGATTTTCGTTGCGGACTGCGGCATCTCCTGCAGAGTCATTGACGCGAATTGGAGCGGAAAAATTTTGTCCATCAGATGAACGCCGCAACATCACATCACAGCTTGTGCCTGTGCGTTGGATGTACACGAGATAAAATCCGCCTTTCGGATTTGCAACGACGAATGGATTGTATTGACCATCAACTGCAGGCGTAGCGGGCATTGTGCCGTGCTGATGCGTTTGGGCGAAAGTGGTAGCGAATAGAAATAATGAGATAGTAAAAATTCGTAACATAAAATGTATTTCGTAGTTTACCGCTGCAATAATTTTCAACTCTGCACTCTCAATTCTCAACTCCTTGCCCGAAAAGTTGAGAGTGCAAAGTTGAGAATTGAGAGTTTTAATAATTCAACCGTAACCCAATCTGAATTTGACGTGGATCGGCGGCTCCCGTTGGCTTTCCAAACGTCGCCAGCGGAGTTGTTCCCGTTCCAATGGTCGCGTTTGGTAATTGCAAATTGGCGCGATTGAAAAGATTAAATCCTTCCGCCAGGATTTCAATTCCAACTCGTTCCGTGAAATGAATCCGACGGCTCAGCCGCGCATCGAAGGAGGCAAAATTAAAGCCTGCGCCAGCGTTGCGACTAACTCCGACGGGACGATCATTGACGTTCGTATCGTTATTGCGATCAGAGCCAAGCAAGATATTGAACGGCAAGGCGGAGCCATACCGAAAGATCGGCGATAGCTGAAAGCCTGTCAAGACGCGCTTCCAGGCATTATCACGGCTGGCTTCCGGTACAGCCAATGTCGCACTTACCGCCAGCACATGACGTTGATCGTTGTCAGAGCGTCCGCGCTCATCACGCAAATTTGCGTTGTCCTGCGGCGTAAAGAAAAATGCCGAACCCGTCGTATCAACCACTTTTGAATACGTGTAAGAAAGCCTCCCGCCCAGCCAACCTTTCAAACGATGATTTAGCGAAACCAGTAAACCGTTGTAGTACGAATTGCCGGAGCTTTCATAACGACTAATGTTGCCAAAACTCGGATTCGGACGACCGAGATTTGCAACGTTTTGTGCGGTTGCCTGTGCTGCCGTCAGAGTTGGTACATTCACATTATGCGAAAGAATAATGTGCAAGCCACGTGTATTCAGATAGCCCACCGACAGCGAAGTATTTGACGTTAATTCACGTTCAATTTGCAGGTTGGCTTGTTGCGAATAGGCGTTGCCGATGTTCGGATCAATGCTCGTAATGCTCGGCAGAAATCCGGTGGGAAAAGTCGTCGCGACACTTGGAAATACAGGTGCGCCAGCTTGTCCAAATGAAAACGTCGCCACTTTATATTTCGTGCCATCGCGCTGAATCGCATTTGAGGTTGCACGCAGCGGAATGCGGTCGTAATAAATTCCATAGCTCGCACGAATCACAGTTTTGTGATCTCCCGGCGCGTACACAATCCCCAAACGCGGCGCGAAATTATTTTTATCGGTCTTGATGGGATTCGGCAAAAATTGTAAGTCATAACGGACACCAAAATTGACCGTCAGGTTTTGCCGCACACGCCATTCATCCTGCGCAAAAAATCCGAGATTCGGATTCGCTTGAAACAAGCTCGGCACGCCGAATGCCTGCTGATACGTCACGTAACGTCCGGCTTGTAAATTTGCGATGGAAGAAAATGTGTAGGCTCCCTGCAACGCGCCGGGGAACAAAATATTCACGCGGTTGTACAAAAAATCTGCGCCGACTTTGAATGAATGCGCAGCTTTGCGGGTCGTAACGCTATCCGCAAATTCAAACATATTATTGGCGCGTCCCGTCGGCGATGAAGTCGAAGTGCCGAGATTGGCTACGCCGGAAATCGTAATTGCCGGGCCAGTCAAATCATTGGCAGGCGCACTTAAATTGCTGTGCGTGAATTGAAACCGCGCTTCGTTCGCGGTGTTGGCGCCAAACGTAGCGACTTCGCTGACCGCAAAGGTTTGATCTCGATTTTGCAATGAAGTGCCGCGACTGGGTGCGCTGAGTCCTCCGACGCCGCGCGCGTTGCCACTGCTAATGTCATAAAAACTGTAACGCGCCGTCAACAAATTCGTTTCATTCAAGCGATGGTCGCCACGTAAAAAAATGTTGCTCGTATTGTAGCCCGTAGCGATCAGCCCTGTTTCTGCGCGTAGTCCCGTAAATTTGAGCGCATCCAGCGCCGCATTAATCGCCGTGACATTCGCAGGTAGAATCGTGACAACTGTTGCGTTGTGCAATCGCGTCTGCTCAAAATTTCCAAACCAAAATGTGCGGTCACGTTTGAGCGCGCCGCCCGAACTCGCGCCGTATTGCGTTTGTGTATACGGGTCTTTCGTCGTCGCCAACGGATTTCGCGCATTGGCGCGTTGATTGCTGAGAAATCCGTAAACGCGTCCGTGCCAATCGTTCGAGCCGGATTTCGTCACGACGTTGACGATGCCACCTGAAGCACGTCCGAATTCTGCGATACCGCCCGACGTAATCACCTGAAACTCACCAATGACTTCGTGGCTGAAATACGAGCCGGGCAAATCCGCTGCATCGTCATTCGCAGACAAGCCATCAATCACAAAACCATTGTTAATATTGCGTTGTCCCGCCATGTTGAGTTGTGTGCCGGGAACGGCAGAAGTCTCAGCAAAGCGTTGATTCGCTACTGGATTTCCACGAGTGACGCCGGGAGTAAGCGCCGCGAGGTCGAGGTAATTGCGACCGTTAAGAGGCAAATTATCAATTTCTTTTGGACGCACTGTTTCGGAAATTTGGGTGCGGACAGTTTCGATAATTGGGGCGTCATTAATCGTGTATGAATCTCCTTGATTCAATAACCCCACTTTGAGACTAAGAGAAAGTTCAACGATTTGCCCGATTGATAAAGTTAGTCGTCGCGTCAGGATTTCAAAATTTATATACTCCCCTTTGATTTGATAATTCCCAACTGGCAAATACAAAAAGCGATAGACGCCCTGTTCATCGCTCTGTGTCGTCCAGCTCAAATTTTTATCAAGATTCGTAACAGTAATTTTAGCGTTCACAATGACTGCGCCTGTAGGGTCTACAACGCGTCCTGTCAGTGTCGCAGAATCAATGGATTGCTGAGCGCTCGCAGTAGTTGAAATTAAAAATAGAGTAATGATAATCGGGCTGAAAAGCCTTCGGATAAATTTTGGGTACATTTTTTCTCCGTAATAAATAGCAGAAATATCTGCACAGGCAA
This sequence comes from Blastocatellia bacterium, assembly GCA_031371805.1. Lineage (GTDB taxonomy): Bacteria > Acidobacteriota > Blastocatellia > RBC074 > RBC074 > JAFDVL01. The sequence continues at coordinate 8,520 of JANMKB010000734.1, forward strand.
GGCCATAAAATTATGATCGGCAAGCCTGAAACAGTGATTGAGATGATTTATTTCAGGAGAAAATTGGAGGCGCTCGCGGAGAGGATTTATTGAGCCGCAAATATTCCTGCTGCTCAATACGGCTTTGATAATTCGCCGTCATGACAGCAGTGAAAATCGTCAGGCGGGCGGTCACTGAGGTTTTGACAATGGAAGAGTAATTAACCGATGAAGGCGAAGTTACGCAATTTAATGGGCAATTTTTGGCACCGGGGCTGACCTGCGGAATGTCTTCGGAATCAGGCTGTTCAGGCTGATGCGCTTTGCGGGCGGCGATGCAACAACAGAAACCTTCTTCCTCACAGCATTCCATTGTGCAACCATCGAGCTTTGGCTGCGCCAGTGACACAGGTACACTGAGCCAGCCGCACAAAAATATGCTTAAGGCCAGTGCTGCTCGTAATCGTGCCATCAAATTTTGCCTGCTCGTGACCATATTTTTTTCAGAAGGAAGATGCCAGCAAGCTTAGCGATGATCCTGCCGTTCGTCAACAAACTGCTTTGCATTGTTGTAAGTGACACATATAATCGTCAATGCTGTCTGATTACTTTTTTCCTCTAAATACACGAAAGGCTAAAACCAAATACAATGAGCAAGGGGCACAACGTTTGCATAGTGGGAGCAGGTTTTATCTCTCTTTTTCACCTCGAAGCATTAAAACAATTACCCAATATTAAGCTGACCGCCGTTTGCGATTCGAATGTTCAGAAGGCTACTGCGTTGGCCAAAAAATGGGGCATTCCACAAGTTTATTCATCGGTTGAGGATGTCATCGCCAGCGCCAGTTGTGATGTCGCCCACGTGTTAGTGCCTGCCGATTATCATCGCGTGGCGGCGGAACCGTTGCTGCGGGCAGGCATGCACGTGCTGCTGGAAAAACCGCTGGCCGTGACTGCGGAAGATTGCGAAGCGCTGGTCAACCTCGCCCGTGAAAAAGGTGTAACGCTGGGCGTCAATCACAATTCGGCGTATCGTCCGAGTTTTTTGGAGTTGCAGGAAATCATCAGCTCCGGCAAAGTCGGAAATTTGCATCACGTCATTTGTCACCTGAATGTGCCGCTGCGCCAGCTTGGTGCCAAACAATTCAGCCACTGGATGTTTCAGCTTCCACAAAATCTTTTCCTCGAACTCGGCGTTCATCCGCTCTCGCAAATTTATGCTTTGATTGGCAAAGCGGCGCAGGTTACGACGATGAATTCAGGGCGGCAGGAATTGGCTCCCGGTGTCGAAATTTACGATACGTGGCAGGTTTCAATGGTAGGTGAAAAGGCATCCGCGCAATTGTTTCTTTCCGCCGGACAGGATTTCCCCTCGTGGCAAATCACTGCGATTTGTGAAGACGGTACAGTCCACGCTGATTTTTTGCATGAGCGTTGCGTGGTGCAGGGTCGAACAAAGGACATGGATTTTTACAACTCGCTGCGCACCGGCATGAAAATCGCGGGACGGACAGCCAGACAAAGCATCAGCGGCGCGGCTGGCTATGTTTTTTCGCAACTCAAATTAGGGCCAAAAACTGATCCGTTTATTGTCAGCATCAATAATTCAGTAGCTGCGTTTTATGCCGGACTTGATCACGGAAAGCCATTTGCAAGCGGACAGGTCGGGCTTGATGTGATGCGAATGTGCGAGCAGGTTACCGCTTCAGTTGCCAAGCCAGCTTCGGCCCAGGCGACACCACCGACGAATGACCTTGATCATTTTGATGCGGTGGTCATTGGCGGAACCGGATTTATTGGTGCGGCACTGCTCAAACAAATGATCGCGGCAAAGATGCAGGTCAAAGTTGTGGCGCGGAATACACGCACCTTGTCGGAAATTTTTCATCACCCGAATGTCAAAGTGGTTGCCGCCAATATTGCAGATGAAAAAGTCATGGACTCCGTAATTGCCGGAGTTCCAATTGTCATTCACCTGGCGCACGGCGGAGGCGGGGATACCTGGGACGAAATCAAACGCTCCATGGTTGACGGTACACAGGCAATTGCGGAAGCCTGCTTACGTCACAACGTCAAACGGTTAATCTATATTGGGACTATCGCTTCGATGTATTTGGGCAATTCATCCGCCACAGTGAACGGCGCCAGTGGCAATGATCCGGGTTATGAAACACGTGGGCTATATTCCAGAGCCAAAGCCGTCTGCGAAGGAATCCTGAATAAATTATTTACTGAAAAAGGCCTGCCCGTCGTCATTATGCGACCTGGTTTGGTGATTGGCGGCGGCGGCACAATTATGCATTCCGGCGTCGGTTTTTTTAATCAGGAAGCTCAGATGATCGGGTGGAATCGCGGTAACAGCCCGCTGCCTTTTGTGCTGGTCGAAGAATGCGCCGAGGCAATTTTTAAGGCGCTCTCTGCACCCAACATCGAAGGCAAATCTTATAACATTGTGAGCGATGTACGCCTGACCGCACATGAATATATGGCAGAGTTGGCGCAGGCGACAGGCAGGCCGTTCCGCTTCTATCCGCAATCTGTTGTAAAACTGCAAATGATTGAAATTGGCAAATGGATCGTCAAGCAGGCGACCGGGCGCAGAGAGGCTCCGTTTCCAAGTTTTCGTGATTTAAAATCGCGTGGTAACGTCGCCCAATTCGATACCAACGACATCAAAATTGATCTGGGCTGGAAACCACTCAAAGATCGCGCCGAATTCATCAAGCGCGGCATTGCCGTGCATAGGAAAGCATAAATGGTACAGCCCCGACATTTATTACATGTGTTTTCGACCTTTGGGATTGGTGGCCCGGAGGTGCGCACCTGTGATCTCATCAATCATTTCGGTGCGCGTTATCGTCACACGATCATTGCGATGGATGGCAATTATGAATGTCAAAGTAAGCTGTTGCCCGGCGCTCCGGTAAAATTTATTGAGGTTCAAAATCATCGTCAGAATCTGCTGAAAAACCTCCGACAATTTTCCCGCCTGCTGCGCCAACTCAAACCCGATGTTTTGCTGACTTACAACTGGGGAGCCATTGAGTGGGGCTTAGCGAATTCACTGCTGCGGGTTTGTCCTCACTTTCATGGCGAAGACGGCTTTGGCCCGGAGGAGGCTGCAACACAAAAGAAACGCCGCATTTATGCCCGAAAAATCTTTTTGGCCGGGGTGCGAAAAATCATTGTGCCATCGCGGGGACTGGAAAGAATCGCGCAACAGGTTTGGAAATTTCCCGCGTCTCGTGTAGCTTATATTCCGAATGGCGTTGATCTAAACAAATACTCTCGTTCTCCTTCTCAACAACGCGACCTGGCAAATTCCCCCGAACTAATGCCGCATGCCAAAAGCCTGCTTATCGGGACGGTTGCCACCCTGCGAAAAGAGAAAAATATTCCTCGCCTGCTGCGAGCTTTTACAAAAATTTCGGCAGACGTTGAGGTCAAATTAATAGTGGTCGGAAACGGCCCGGAATATCAAAATCTTTGGCAGTTCATTCAAACCAATAAGTTAACCGATAAAGTGATTTTAGCAGGCCACAAAAATGATCCGTCTGAACTGGTCAGGGCCTTTGATATTTTTGCTATTTCTTCTGATACCGAGCAGATGCCGCTTTCAATTTTGGAAGCAATGGCGGCTGGTTGTCCCATCGTGGGAACTGATGTTGGAGACATTAAAGATATGGTCGCCCCTGAAAATATATCTTTATTGTGCCCGCCCCACGATGAAGACACTTTTACGAACAATCTCTCCAGGCTTCTGATTGATGCCGAGCTTCGTGCCCGGCTTGGTCAAAAGAACTATCACAGGTGTTTGGAAATGTTTGATAAAAGTAAAATGTTCGAGAATTATGAAAAACTCTATGATTTAAGCGTTTAGTATCCTGAGTAGCGGGTCAACTTAGAATTATAGTAGTGTGCGTCAGTCTGCCGACAACTCCGGCGGTTGTCGAAATGGGGCGCAGGCAGGCACACTCCAATCCCAGAGCAGAACTATGAACTTTGTCGTGTTTTCTGATGATTGGGGTGAACATCCCTCAAGTTGTCAGCACCTTTTCCAGGTTCTCACCAAAGCTCATCCAACTATCTGGGTGAACACCGTAGGGTTACGTCTGCCCCAATTCACTTTGTCTGATACTTTTAAAAGTGCGCGCAAACTTTCCACCATGCTGGGTTTGCGACAAGCAACAAAATCCAACGGAAATGGAAGTGGTCAGTTGGCCCCAATTGTCAGTGTTCCATTGATGACTCCCTTTCACCGCCCTGACTGGCTGGCAGCGTTGAATAACCGCTCGCTGGTCCGCAATGTCTCACGTGCCTTAGCGAAGCAGGACTTCAAAGACTTTACGATCATCACAACGACCCCAACTATTTGCGGAGTCACAGATAAACTTTCCGCGACTAAAATTATTTATTATTGTGTGGACGATTTCAGCGAATGGCCTGGCATGGAAAAGAAATTGATCCTGCGCCTCGAGGAAAATCTACTTAAGCATGTCAGCGCGGTAATCTGCACTTCTCAGGCGCTGTACGAAAAATTCAAAGACGATCACCCCACGCATTTATTGAAACATGGCGTAGACCTTAAATTATTTTCAGAAACCCCGGAGAAAGAACATCCTGTATTGAGCCAGATTCCCAAGCCGCGAGTTGGATATTTTGGCAATTTCGATCAGCGGAATAACCAGGAATTGATTGTTTCTCTGGCGAAAGCAATGCCTTACGTTTCCTTCGTTTTCACCGGGCCGGTCCAGGCTAATATTTCGGCGTTGAAACGACAGCCAAATATTTTTTTCACCGGTGCAGTACCCTACGAACAATTACCTGCTGTCGTCAAAGGCTGGGAGGCCTGTCTGCTGCCCTATCATTTCAATGCCCTGACGGTAAACATCAATCCTTTGAAACTGAAAGAATACTTAGCATCCGGCAAACCGGTAATTTCGACGCCGCTGCCTGACATCGTTGAGTTACGCGACTATTTGCGTCTTGTAGATGAAAAAAATATTGCGGGCTGGCGGACTGCCATTGACGACGCCATTGGTGGTCAGTGGGTTCCCGATCTCAATGCCATCGGAAATGTTCTGGCCGGTGAAAGCTGGACGCGCAAAGCGGATATTTTCCTGCGCATTTGTCAGGTCACATAAATCAGCTATTTTTTTGATCTCAAATCTTTACTCTCAAAGCTCAAATCTCAAATTTGAGCTAATCTTTTGGTATGAAAGTTCTCGCCGTCACGACTCTCTTTCCCAGTCGCGCCCAACCCGTTCACGCAATCTTTGTTTACAACCGCATCAAGCACGTTTCACAGCTTTGCGAAGTCCGCGTCATCGCGCCAATTCCGTATTTCCCGTTTGACTGGCTGATCAAAAAATTTGCCGACCGCCGTCAGATTCCGCGCCAGGATAATTTCGCGGGTTTACAGGTTTTCTATCCGCGCTATTTTTCAATTCCGGCCATGCTTAAACCACTTGATGGATTTTTTTTGCTGCTTTCCGTGTGGTTGACGGCGCACAAAATTCGTCGCAACTTTGACTTTGATGTACTTGATACGCATCTGGCTTTTCCTGATGGATTTGCCGGAGTTTTGTTGGCACGATTATGGGAAAAACCAGTCTCCATCACGCTGCGCGGGCACGATATTAATGTCCTGCCAACCGACCAGTTTCCAATCCGCAAAAAACAAATTCAGTACGCGCTACGCAAGGCGGATTTAGTCATTGGAGTGGCGGATGCGTTACGACGTGCGGCAATTGCGCTCGGCGCTGATCCGGCTCGCTCGACAACGATTGCCAACGGCGTGGACACGACAAAATTTTTCCCTGTCCCCAAAACCGCCACCCGACAAAAATTGGGGTTACCGCTTGATCGTCAAATCGTGCTTTCCGTGGGGCGTATCGTCGAAAACAAAGGCTATCATTTGATCGTCGAAGCGCTTCATTGGCTGCAACAAGCCGGAAAGAAAATTCCCTATCTTGTGATCGTCGGCGGCGCAGCGGATGAAGCGCTTTATCCCGCCAAACTAGAGGCCACAATTGCGCGGCTCAAAATGCAGGAACACGTGCTGCTCGCAGGTGCGCAACCCAACGAGACTTTGCGTGACTGGTACAGCGCCGCCGATGTCTATTGCCTTGCCAGCGCAACGGAAGGCTGGGCCAATGTGTTGTTGGAAGCGCTGGCCTGCGGAACGCCAGTCGTAGCGACAAATGTTTGGGGAACACCGGAAGTTATCAAAAGCGACGAATATGGTTTGCTGGTAGAAAGATCGGCTGAAAAAATTGCTGCTGGATTGGAAACTGCGCTCAACAAAAATTGGAAACCAGAAGCTATGATTGAATATGCGGCAGCCCAAACGTGGGAAAAAGTAGCGCAGCAAATAACCGAAAATTTTGCCCGAATAATTGCTCGCTGAAGGCTGGAGCTAACTCTTCAGCGAGCTGGGATCGGGCTATTCGCTTGCGTCGGATAGCCGCAAACATTACGCTTCCACAATAATTTCGAGTTGACCAAGATGATTGAGATCGTGAGCAGCCACAATGTTGATAATGTCCTGCACGACACCTGTGCCTAATTCTGGATGAATAATCGGCAGTTGTTTCTCAGCCTCACTCAAATTATTCAGCCAATTCAAATTCAAAGTCCGTATTGCCACAAAAGCCTGCAACGAATCCGCAAAGTTCATCAGCGGTTCGTGTGCCATCCAATCGTCCTGCTCGAAGGACTGTAATTGATAGTTGGGGATTGTCACAGCCTGGCGATAACGCGTGCCAAACATCATTTCACCTTGCGCTAAATGCAACATGATTTGGGCCGCGCTCCACTTCCCTTCAGCAAAAGAAAGTTGTGATTTATGTGCGGCAATAATTTGCGCGCCGAGTGCCTCGAAGCGCGCGAGCGCCGCATTTTGTGCGGCTAACGCGTCTTTGCCTGCGAGATATTTTGCGTATGGGTTTTCCATGAAAATTAACCTTCCTTATTTTTGGGGAGTCGCGGATTTGCAACCCGCGCTCCGTTAGCGAAACCGATGTGAGGGATAGCCAATATGAATATGCGCCCCGGTTGCGTTCCCTGGAATGGGGCCACGAAAAGCTGTAAACGGAATACCCTGGCTGCGTAAATAACTCATTAACGATTGCGCTTCACCAGTGTCAGGATGCAGCGCCACATCAAATGAATTGCTGTGATCGAAGCCTAATCTGTTATGCGTCTCTGATTGTCCAAACGCGCTGAGCGGCAAGGCGTGCCTGAATTTTGCCTGAAAAAATCCTTCGACTTTGCCGTAATCCCGCAGCGACCAGCGCACGGTTCCGGTATAGCGGATATAACGCAAATTATCGAAATACATGCCCGGTGCCTGATATTTACGATTGGCCTGATCTTTCGCCATTTGTTCGAGGCTCATAATTTCGACGATGAATTGATCGGCCTGCGTCATGCTTTTTTTCGTCTCAGTAATTTTACCCTGGACAGCTTTCAACTCGGTTTCATCCGGCTCAACCGCATGTTTCGCAATCAGTCCCTGCGCGACCATTTGCCGTTTTTTTTCTAAGGAATCTTTGACGATTTTTTCGCGTTCGCCAAGCGGCAGCAGAAGTTTTTCCAAACTATCTTTGTAAGTTTTTGTCGCCTCAATCAGATTTGTACGTGAAGCCGCCGCTTTTTGCGCCAGCGCTTTTTGCTCTTCAGCACTTTTCTTCGGATCGTATTTTGGTTTGGGAGCTTTATGTTGCGCCAGCGTCAGCGGCACAAAGGAGAGAAGAAAAATAATTGTAATAATCGTTCGTGTCACAAAGAAAATAACGAAGAAAGACGCGACTCAGATGCAAAAAACGTCGCCAGCATTATGAGTTAAATTTCATTATACACGAACGATAAAACGATTGACTGGCGAGCAAGCACCTGAATTGCTCGCCACGAGAAAATTTATTTCACAGTGTACTGAATCCGCTGACACGGCAGCAATTCAACGGGAGCATTTGCGGCTTCAGCCTGCCTGCGTAAATTGGCACGCGCATTCACGTCCCACGCCAGCGGACGCAATGACCTTTCATTCACCTCTGCTACCGTCAACGGTTCGGAAAATATCCAGTACTTACCCGGAGCGACATACTTAAAATTATATTTTCCGTCCCGTGAAACGAGTTCATAAAAACGTAAAATATGATCTGCCGCCTGCGGCTCAGCAGGAACCAGATGGACGCGTATTTTCGCCGGCGTTCGTTTTCCTTCTGCACTCGCCAATATTCCCTGAATGGCTGCCGCACCTTCGCTCAGAGTGATGACTAGGCCGGAAACATTTTCACTGACATTTACCTGCAACCCCTGACGCGCAACATCAAGATTGGCGGCTCTGGACGAAGTTTTGCTCGGCAGGGAGATTGCTTTTGCATACCAGTGATCACTGGGCAATTGCAGGGTCAATCTGTAATTGCCTGCCTCCGTTGCAGGAAATAAAACTTCGCCCTTTTCATCCGGCGAACGAGCGATAATTCCTGCCACAAGCCCAGGCAAGAACTGGCGCTCAGGATCAAGATTGGAAAGAGAGACAAGCGTTTCGGCAAAAAATCCCTGCCGCGTAATTTTGCACGTATTCTGGCTGTCACTGAATTTTTCCAGGGTCACGCGTCCTCTGATTGAGCCAAGCGGAATCAGTTTCAAAGTAACACCCGTCACATCGGCACCACGCACAACAATTTTTTGCGGAGTTGAACGCGCAGAATTTAAGCCAGTTGAGTTATCGAAGTTGGTGAAGGACGCACGAAGTTCATACTCACCATCCGGCAGGCCGTAAATCGCAAAGCTGTTACCTGGCGTGTTCGGTTGCATAAAAGAATTCGCAACGATAGCTTTACTGGCGGCTGAAAGCACACTCAGGCTGATGCCATTGCGTGAACCCGTTTCCGGCACATTGGAAACAGTTCCGCTGACAGAATGACCGTTTTCTTCGCGGTGACGAATATCAATCGCGGACATTTCGGCGCCGGACTGGACAGTAATTTCCTGGGCCGTATCACGCGTCGCAGCCGGATAATAAGTCGGCAATTCGTTATCAGTTCTCGACCCCGTAAATGGCGCAGAACGAGCCGCCGAAACGATATAATTCCCTGCCAGTAAACCATAAAGGCGATAAATGCCGCGATCATCCGTCAGCGCCGGACGACCACCAAAAGCGCCGGGCAACGGTTTCCCTTCTTCATCGCCAACGCGCATGGCGGTGACACTCCCGCCCACGACCGGCTCGCCTGTGGCAGTTGTTACTTTACCGGTAATCACGCCACCTTTACTTAATGTGATCGTCACCGCATCGCCAATTCGCACCCGCCCATTATTGCTTCCACCGGCATAGACCAGGCTTGGCGCACGAGCAAAAATTGAGTAAAGCCCCACCGGAACATCACTGAATTTAAAATTCCCCTCTTCGTCGGCAACGGCTCCGCGTGAAGTGCGATTTCCCTCACTATTGCTATTTATACTGACGGCCACGCCTGGATAAGGCTGCCCATCATCACCCAGTACGCGGCCTGTGATTGTGCCTGCGTTCGCAGGTAATAATTTCTCTCCTTCAGACGCTGTTGCAGTCAGACCAGCCGGAGGAGGTGGCGGAGGCGGAGGCGGAGGCGGCGATTGTGCGACAGCAATTGCAGTGATTGATAAAAATGTGCAAGTCAGAATTAATCGGTTGATGTTCATTGCGCTCCTTTCTATTTGCCTTCACTTAAATCCATGGTCAGGGTTACTGAGACTTCGCCATTTCCAACCGTAACATTTTGGGTAACGCGTTTGCGCATCATGGCGGGCGATGGTTGTTGTCCCGGTACAAACGGCGGATTTAACGACAATTCATATTCACCAGGAATTAAATTCTCGATCACAAACCTTCCACGCGCATCAAGTTGTCCACCACCAAATCCCATATTGTTTGCCGAATTCAGACGCCGCGCAGAAACACCCAATCTCGCGCCTGATGGCACGGTTCCTCCGACAATGTTGACCTGCCCGCGAATGATCCCGGAGCCGGAGCCGACGATAATCTTTACCCCTGTAATCTGCGCACCAGTGGTAACGTCAAAACCTCTGGTTATATCTACTCCGTCTTTTTCCATGCGCAATACCGAAAAAATATTATTCCCATTAACCGACTGGATACCTAACATACCTTTGCCTGGCTGCAATCCCTTCAGATGAAATGTTCCATCGGGATTTATCGTCGGCGGTTGTCTGAACATCGAAGTACTAGCGTTATTGATCTGGACGTTATAGAAAACCCCCAAATTTCTGAATTGCGCCTGCGACGTGGGAGTAACAGCGCCATCAATCACTACGACGCCACTAATAGATGCGCCGCGTTGGGCATTTACCTCCAGACCGTTGAAATCGCTGTCGGCAATTTCAAAAATCGCGGGTTCCGAGTAATACTCCGAGCCTTCATCCGGCTGCAAAAACGCGCCATATGTGCCAGAGCTAAGACCGGAAATACGAAACTCACCTTTGACATTGGTGCGCTCACCGGTATTCCCATAGGCTCCCAGCCGCGTCCGATCTCCCATCTTAACCATTGCGCCATAACCAAACTCGACGCCGCTTAAGGGTTGTCCCGTAGTCGCATCAATAATGCGCCCCCTGGCTTCATACGTTTGTTTTGATTTCCCCAGGCGAATGTTAATGTCCAGCGCTTCGCTGCCTTCCGTGACCTCGACAATTTGCGCGTCGGCTTCGTTTTCAACGCTGGGGTAAAACGTTTGCGGATAGTGTTTGCTGTTCCCGCCAATTGAAATTGATCCATTGTTTTTCCCGTCACCCACACTGACAAAATATTTTCCGGCAGGCAGCCCGAAGATGCGATAAATGCCACGATCATCTGTCACACCCATTTGAAAAAAATTCATCGCGCCGATATAACGACTTTTCTGCCCATTCGCTTGTTTCACTTCCAGCTGGACGCGTTGTTCAATCACCGGATGCCCGTCAGCATCGGTAATTTTTCCGGTCATCACGCCGCCGCGCGTCATAGAAAAATCAATATTTTCAAGCGCTTCATTTTCACCGAGGATAACAGCTTTGGAGGGCTGGTTACTCATCCGGTCACTCTCAAAAACATACGCCATTGCGTTTGGAACAAGGCGATAGCTGTCGGCGGCAAGGCCGGAAAATTTGTAACGACCAGCGGCATCAGTTTTGGTGTTCATGGATTTTTGCGAATTCCCGCCAAATTGTCCGGCGCTGAGCGAGATAGAAATCCCCGGTAACGGCTTATCACCAACTGCCACACGACCGGAGATAGACGAATTTCCCGGCCTGATGTCTCTGGGCTGCGCAAAAATTGTCGCGCCTGTGACCATCAATAAAATTACTAAAGTAAAATGTAAGACTGAGTTCATATGGCTGGTTCCTTTCTTTAATTACTTTAATTTCAACACGTAATCATTGACGCGCTGACAAGCTTTCAATTCGACCAAATTATTTGCGGCTTCGGCCTCGCGGCGGAGTTGCTGGCGCAGCTTCGCATCCCACGCAGCAGGCGGCGCAGGCTTTTCCTCGGCTTCGCTTTCCTCCACATTACGGAGCAATAACCAGTATTTTCCCGGTGCCAGATTGGCAAACGCGAACGCCCTATCTGCTTTGGTTTTCACTTCGCCATAACGTAGCAAATCTTCTGCAAGTTCTTTGTCAGCCGGAAGCAAATGCACGCGCAGGCGAGGCGGAAGGGCTTGATTTTTTTCGCCTGTGATTTTGCCGCTTATGCCTGCTGCGCCATCAATCACAGTGATTGTCACGTCTTTTAATTTTTCCCCGGCCTTAAGATTAATTCCCAGTTTTCCTGCATCTGTCATCGCCGAAATTTTTTCTGCCGGAGATTTTGGTGTGGGCGCTTTGATAAGAATTGATTTGACGTACCACGTTTCATCCGGCAACACGATGTTCGGGTGATAGTGCCCGGCTTCCAAATATTTCAATTTGAATTCGCTTTTTTCGTCTGGCACATCAACAGGCATTTCATTCTGCGGCTTCGGTTCATCATCTTTCCCGCCAGTATCACGCCGCAGCCCGATGACTAATTCTGCCGGGATCGAAGTCCGCGCAGATTTGCATTCCGTCTTCACTTCTTTTTCCGGACTGACTGCCAACTCAACTTTTCCTTCCACCGAGCTTGTTGGTGACAGGTGAAGTTCAATGTTGGCGACATTGCCGCCTTTGATAATTATGCGGCGTGGCGCTGAGAAGAAAGAATCTTTTTCCTCTACGCCCCAGCCTCCGCCAGCATTGGCAACCAAATCGTATTCGCCATCAGCGACTCCATAAAAGGAAAAACTGCGCGTTGGATCGGTTGGCATGATGTATGAACTCATTTCCGTCGAATGCCCTGGATGGCTTTGCAGGATGATCGAAATCCCTCCGAAGGCAAGTAAATTTCCGATTGGGCCTCCGATAACTTTTCCGTTGATGGAGTAGCCCTTTTCGCTGCGATAACGAATATTGATGCCGTTGATTTCTTCCCCTAAACTTACTGATACTTCGATGGCAGAGTCTCGATTCCCGGCAGGATAATAACTTCCGGTATCAGTATCATACGAATTTTGCGGCCCCCAGCCAGCAGCCCTTTTCCCGCCTGCCAGCACTAAATATTTACCAGCGCGTAAGCCAAAAACACGATACATTCCGCGATCATCAGTTTTGCGAGGACGGCTGAACCAGCCTTGTTCATTGACTTTGCGGCCTTCTGCATCACGCACGCGGATGATTGCAAGCGGGGCGGCGATAACTGGCTCGCCCTGCGTATTCGTGACTTGTCCGGTGATAACTCCACCTTTCACCAGCGTAAAATTCACCGTATCACCCAGATGGTAATATTTATTTTCGCTGTTGACAGCAGGCGACACAAAAGCCGTACTCTCAGCAAAAACTGTGTACGCAGCAGGAGCTAAATCACTAACGATAAAATTCCCCTCATCGTCGGCATTAATCAGGTGCCACGCGTCAGGGTTGTTATTGCCGACGACACTGACGGAAACAATTGCGCCTTCCATCGGCTGTCCATCATCGCCCATGACGCGTCCGGTAATTTTTCCTTTCTGTTTTGGCGTCACCTCCGTAACCGCTTCGTTTTTTTCCTGCGCCAGAATTACCAGCGGAAACAGCATCATGATAATTAACAATCCGTGCTTCATTATTTTTCCTCCCTGCTGTCTTTGCCGCCAATGCTGACAGTCAAATTCACAGTGGATTCCTGCCCCTGTGTCACTTGCACAGTTTTGGAATTTTTTTGTAATGAAATGGAGGAAGAAGTTTTGCTGCTGTAAGTGTTCACGACTAAATCATAGCTGCCTGCGCCTAATCCTTCGATGACAAATCTGCCGCGACTATCTACCGAACCGTACATATTCTGCCCCTGAGTTCCTGCTGGTTTAGCCTGAATGCCAAGCCCGACATCATCAGGTAAGGTTCCGCCTTCGACTTTAATTTCGCCACGAATCGTCGCACTGCCATAAGCCAGAACAATGCGCACGCCTGATACCTGTTCGCCAGCTTTGACTTCCAATCCATCGTTAAGCGGAGAGCTGTCACGTTCAATTCTGGAGATAACAAATCCTTTGGCTTCATTGCCGTTCAGGTGAAATCTCACCCTGCCTGTTCGCACTCCTTTAAATTCGACATTTCCGGCAGCGCCAATAAGGCTGGCAGAGCGGGTAGAGGCATACCAATCATCAGATTTTGGGGCGTTCGAAGAGGCGATCAGGCTGAGCGATGACAATTTCTTTTGGATCTCCTGGTTGACGCCATCCGCTAAAATTGCCGTCCCAGAGATAATCGCCCCTTTCTCTACTTTCATTTCGAGGCCTGTAATATCTTCGTCTTTAATTTCAACCTTAATCTGCTCACCAAAATATTCCCCGCTCTGCATGGCATTAGGTACGAGGACGTAATGTCCTGTAGTCAGCCCCTCAATTTTCACGTCTCCCTCAGAATTGGAAATAGAGCCACTCCCGAAGGTGAAGTCTGTTACCAGCCCTTCCTCATTTGCCGTTCCGATCCCAATCAGCATATTTGGAACCGGCTTACCTGTGTTGGCGTCAATAATTTTAGCCAGCACCTTATAGCCTTTTTTCTTATGCGAAAGCTTGATGTCAATGCCTGCTGTTTCCTCCTCAATTTTCACTTCGATGACTTTAGCTTTATCCTCTTCGGCGACGCCTGGATACCAGGTGCGAGTATAAGAAATACTGGCATAAAGCTGAAGATTGCCTTCCTTCGAATCAGTGCCAGCGCCAACAATATATTTTCCGGGTTCCAGTCCATAGCAACGAAATACGCCGCGATCATCAGAGGTGTCACTACAGGTAACAGTTTTTTTCTGACCTTCCCTGCCCTGTTTGATCAGCACGATTGTTTCCTCAATCACCTTATGTCCACGATCATCGAATAGGCGTCCGGTAACAACGGCTCCGCGTGTGAGAGCGAAATTTATGCCGTCGGCCTGTTCGCCCTCACCCAGATTAACCTGTGTACCATTGTCCCATTCAGATTTTTTCTTTGCGTCATAATAACCTGGCGCGGAAGCGCTCAGGTAATATTTTGCAGCAGAAAGTTTTTCCAACTTAAAAACTCCGCTGGCATCGGTTGTCGCTTTGGTCGCTGGTTTGTTCTGTTCCCAGCGCTCAGTATCTTTGTTGATTAAAACGACAATCCCCGGAGCGGGTTTGCCTTCGATAGTGACTTTGCCGGAAATTGTGCCAGTGCCGATTTTTTCAGGCGTTTGGGCGTGGGCAAAAAAGCCGACTGAAAAACCCAGAAGCAAAACCGTGCGCGTGAAAAACCGAATGATTGAAGGCATGAAATTTCTCCTGTCAGGCTGAAGCCGTAAACTGTTCGGTTGCGGCTGAGTCATTTGGCTGCAATTTTTTTTGAGCATATTGCCAACACCGCTATTTGTTGCTCCGTATTTTTCGGTTGTGTCTGTACACTAGGCAAAGCGGCAAACAGCATTTATGCCCTTGCTCAAATTTCAATTTAACCTCAGAGCGTGGACTTCGGTTTTCACGCTCACGTGTAAAAAATGTTTTCTAATTCTGACTGGTAAACAAGATGCAAATATTATCTGCGCGTTTGTTATTTCTGACAACTGTTTTGATCGTAAGTACGACGCAACTTTTTGGGCAGGCGAATTTCCAGGTCGGCAGTGCGCGGCGGGAAATCACGCCCACCGAAGCCGTGCCGATGTGGGGTTATGGCGAGCGGCACGACGCATTATCACAGGGCAAAATTGATCCGCTGTATGCCGCCGCCGTCGTCATCAAAGCTGGTGACACAAAGCTCGCAATTGTGGGCCTGGATTTAGGACGTTCGCCGAATGAAAAATCTTTGCAAATTATTCGTCAGCGCATCAAAGCTGCTGCAAATATTGATTACTCTTTCATCGCCGGATCGCATACGCACCACGGGCCGGTGCTGGAATTGAGCGATGAAGACGGCAAGGGAAAAGGAAAATTTGACGCTTCGATTCGATATTATAAATTGCTTGAAGAGCAAATTGTCGCGGCTATTGTCGAAGCGAACGCCAAACTCCAACCCGCGAAAATAGCCAGTGGGATTTTTCCCGTTGAAGGCTTCAATCGCAATCGCCATACGAAGCTTGAACCAAAACCTGTCGACAAAGATTTACGCTTGCTGCGCTTTGACGATTTGTCAGGCAAGCCCATTGCCGTAATCGTAAATTTCACGGCGCATCCGACCAATATTCCGGCCTCGACGCTGAAATTTTCGGCGGACTTTGTGGGCGCGATGAAAGCCGACATTGAAAAGGAAACCGGAGCCAGTACGATTTTTATGCAGGGGGCTTCAGGCGATCAGTCTACGAATAAAACTAAGGATCAGGATTATCAAAGCTACGGTCAAGCGCTGGCGAAAGAAGCGTTGAAATTTATGGCGACGATGACTGCCAAAGAAGTTTCCACTCCGTCTTTACAGGTACGCGAGGAACGGATGACGTTTGGCTCGCGGATAGATTTCAGCAATCCAACCGTAATTCAATTATATGGCAAAGCATTTTTTCCTGAGCTAATCCCTAATTTCACTGACGAATATGCAGGCGGTGTGCGTCCGCGCTTAATGGTTGCGTTGCTCAATAATGAAATTGCTTTGGTGGGCGCTTCGGGCGAATTTTTTGCTAATCATGCGATTCGGCTGAAAGAACGTGCGCGTGGTATGCAATTGTTTTTCTTTGGCTACTGCAACGGTTATCATCAGTACTTCCCAACTATTGAAGCAGTTGCCGAAGGCGGTTACGGAGCCGATCAAACCGTGTCCCCGGTCGAAGTGGGCGCAGGGGAAAAGATGATGAATACAGCGCTGACCTGGCTGTATCAAATGAAGGGCAAGGTTAAATGAAGGAGCTTTGGACTTGGGACTTTGGGCTTTGTTTTTTTCCAAAGACCCAAGTCCCAAGACCTAAGACCAATTTTAAATTATGGAAGCATTAGGAATGATCGAATGTCGTGGCTTAGTTGCCATGATCGAAGCCGCAGATGCGATGGTCAAAACTGCCAACGTGCATCTGGTCGGCTGGGAAAAAATTGATGCCGGACATGTCATCGCCATTGTACGCGGCGATGTCTCCGCAGTGAAAGCAGCGGTCGAGGCGGGAGCCGCCGCCGCCCGCAAAATTGGCGAAGTCATTGCAACGCACGTCATCCCGCGTCCGCACAGCGAGGTTGATGAAAATATTCCTGTCCTGACAACCGGCGAGACAACACGCAAACCGATTAGCGGGTCAGTCCCGTAACAGGCGTGGAAAATCAAACGGCAAAAGGCAAATATCAAAAGGTAAAAGTGGGATGCGGCGGCAAAGCCTTTTCTGAATTCTTAAATAAGCGCCGCCCTTTTGCTTTTTAACTTTTGATATTTGCCTTTTGATTTTCAATGTTTCCTTCGTGCTGCTTCGTATGATTTCGTGGAAAAACATTCCTGCTCAATGTTCACTAACGACTAACTGCGACTTGACGCAATGCCCCCAGACTTACTACAATCCGCGCTTAATTGTTCTAGTCATAAACCTTATCAACGAATGAAACGCGGAGGCGAACTTGATAGAAGTTGAGCATCTGACCAAAAGCTACGGCAGGGGCAATGCCGTCAGTGATATTTCCTTCAAAGTAAACAAAGGCGAAATCGTTGGTTTCCTGGGGCCGAACGGAGCGGGGAAAACGACGACGATGCGCATCATCACGGGTTATTTGCCCGCAACCAGCGGAGCCGCGCGGGTGGCGGGCTTCGATGTTGCCGAGCAATCAATGGAAGTGCGCAAACGCATCGGCTACCTGCCCGAAGTGCCGCCGCTTTACCCGGAAATGTCGGTGCGCGATTATCTGGAATTTATTGCGCGGATCAAAGGCGTGGCGACGGTGGACATCGCCAGCAGGTCGGCTTATGCGATGGAAGCTACGGCGCTGACTGATCGTGCCGAAGATTTGATTAAGCGGCTCTCACGCGGCTACAAACAGCGCGTCGGCATTGCTCAGGCGATTGTTCACGATCCTGCTGTCGTCATTCTTGATGAGCCGACCAACGGGCTTGATCCCAACCAAATCATTGAGGTGCGCAACTTAATTAACCAGCTTGCCGGCGAACATACGATCATTCTCTCGACGCATATTTTGAAAGAAGTCGAAGAAACCTGCCAGCGCGTCGTCATCATCAACAAAGGGCAAATTGTCGCCGAAGACACGCCGCAAAATCTTTCCAAACAACGCGCCGGCAGCGAGCGAACGCATTTGTTGATCAAAGGTGAAGCTGAGGCAGTGAAAACAATGCTCACCGCAATTGAAGGCGTGAGCAATGTC
>JANMKB010000745.1:0-2363 GCA_031371805.1 Blastocatellia bacterium
ATGCTTTACCGCAAAGGGACAAAGAGTAAAATGAACAAAGAACATCAGGCAACGTAAGTATTTTGACCCTTTGACTCTTTGTCCCTTTGCGTTGAAAAAGCCTGGTCTGTGAGCGCGTGCAATAGCTCCAATTGCTTTACCTGACTTCTGCTAACTTAAAATCATCCAGCCAGATTTTTCCACCAATCGGGCAGGGCGGTTCGCCACAGGCAGGACGCATGACGCGCACGATAACAATTTCAGTTGCGGCAGCCGTCGTGAAATCAAGCGCATAATTTTCCCAGGCATTGTTTTTCAGCGGAAATGGTTTGGCAGTCGCATGCAAACGTTTGATGTCTGCCGGGTCAAAGACCTCGACAAATGGCGAACTGAGCGTGAGCAGGTCTTCCGTCCTGGCGGCAAAGCTAAGATGATACCTGGCAGAAGGTTTGAGCGAGATGGCCTGTTCCATCACCATAAAAGTCTGATTCCCTGGAACCTCAAAATTTAAGCGCAAACTGAAATTGCCTGCCTGATGTTCATCATTAGCGCGCGAAATCGTCAGCCCGGCAACTGTGTACAAGCGCCAGTCCAAAAATGGTGGTGCATTGCGAACTAATAAATCGCGTTCAAAACTTCCATTGCTGAGCAATGATCCGGTGTCGGGGGCATTGACCGTGTACCATTGGGCAGCTTCGGTGGCAGCGTCTTCCGTTAAATAATTGCCCGGATTTTTACTTTTGGCGGCACTTTGCCAGACTTCATAGGCCGCGCCGAAATGTTGTTTGGCTGATAACGTGCCAATGAAATTTTTCGCATGCTGACGTGCGATGGCGGGCGAGGTGGAGCTTAATTCCTGCCATACCTTCATCCCCTCATTCACTTTTTCATGTGCAACCAGACTATTTGCCAGCAGTGGTTTGGCTTCAGGTGGAGCTGGCAACACGCGCAAAATTGTCGGGACATCACCGTTATAAGTATTCCAGGCATAATCGAACAGCAGCGGCAATTCAGTTGGGCGAATTGCCAGCGCCTGCTTGAATTCGGCAAAGGCCTGATCGGTCTCATTATTACGGAGCAAAAAATTCCCCATGGCCCAATGCGACTCGAAATATTGCGGAGCCAGCGTCAGTACCTGTGTAAAAGCCTGACGCGCCGCGTCTGTTTCTCCGTGACGATTGAGTGCCTGCCCCAATGCCAGCCAGACACGGTAATCTTCAGGGCTAAGACTTGTTGCCGTGCGTAGCGATGAAACAGCCTCTTGCAGGCGGAATTCGGTTTCGTCCCCGGTTGCCTGTGCGAGGTAAAGCAGGCCACGCTGGTAATGAAGCAGCGACACATCAGGTGCAAAACGGACAGCGCCATCAGTACTGGTTAATTTTGTAGCGGTGTCAAGATCGTTTTGTTGATGAGTGACAGCCATCAAACGATCAGCCAGCGCCGTGCGGGTGACAAACCAGCCTGCCAGCAAAATCCCCGGCAGCAAAACAGCGAGGAAAATTATTCTGAACAGTGGAGAAGCCAGCGAAATATTGATCATTGTCGTTGCACCGGAAATTAGCTTTCAGTCAAAAAGAAAGCTCAACATAAAACAAACAGCGAGTAACAGGCAAGGCGACCGCACAGATTTAGTATTGACTTCGGCAGAGAAAACGGTAAACTTCGCCCGTCAACAAATCTTCCTCCTTTCCGGCGACCAGCTTCTTTGAAGTTTTGTTACCCCCTTTTTTTGGCGAGTTGTTATTGGGAATATAAATGCTCTGGCTCAATAACCTTGCTCCCCTGCGCACAATTTATCTGAACTGGTAAGATGTAAGTAAAAGGTTCTCTGCTTAACTCTTTTGAGTAAAATCTGGAAATCCCTTTTCTTTACATCTATAGAAAACATAGCACTGGTAGGTAAATTGGCCTTCTGCTGATAACAGTACTCACTTTCTGATAGTTTCCAGTCACGAATTTTAATGCCTGGCAGAACCTGGAGTGATGTTTATTTATCGGCATACTTTCAATTCTCAACTCACACAATATTCGAATCTAATAAGGAGAAACTCGAATGCAAACCTCACAAAAAGTCAAAAATCTAGTTCTGTCTTTGATGGCACTCATTGGACTTGCGTCAATGGCACTCGGTCAGGCGCTTCCCACCAATACAACCGTTGGCAACGCCAGCACCAACACCAACGTGATCGAAGTCAGCGATCAGAAACCCGGCTCCCTGCTGGTGTTTCCATTTTACAAACATGATGCAGCGAACAAAGTTGACACACGTCTGACCATCACCAACATTGGTAAATTAGGCATCAACGTCCACTTCCTGTTTATAGATGGTGTGAATTGTACCGAATCTGATCAATTTGTCTGCTTCACGCCCAATGCCAGCATTG
>JANMKB010000020.1:0-3550 GCA_031371805.1 Blastocatellia bacterium
GAGAAGGGCTTGCGACTGGTTGGTTATGGTCCAAAAGTTGATGAGTTTGTATTGAGCATGAATTGCGCCACAGAAAAGGCTGCACCGCAAGCGAAAACCATTTTCATTGGTGCAATCATAGAAATGTCGTTTGATGATGCCCGCAAAATTTTGACTGGCGGAGACACAGCGGCGACGACATTTTTCAAAGAAAAAACGACCGCGAGATTATCAGCATCTTTTCAACCCGTGATTGCCAAAGCAATGAACGAAGTCGGCGCAATGAAACAATACAAAGATTTAGTCGGACGTTATCAAATGTTACCGCTGGCAAAAAATCAGTCACTCGACATTGACGAATACATCACCGGCAAAGCGATTGACAGTTTGTTTTATTATGTAGGCGAAGAAGAAAAGATAATCCGCAAGAATCCGGCAGCGCGGGTGACACAAATCTTGAAAGATGTTTTTGGACGCGTGGGAAAATAACTTCCCCCGGGTACGCAGGCATCCTGCCTGCTCTGTTTGCGAGCGCAGCAAAGCAAACATCGTGCGGTGGAAATCGCTGACGAGAAAACCAGCGTGTGTGCGCGTGTGCAATCGCGCTCGCTCGCAGGCAGGATGCCTGCGTACCCAGGCTTTCTCAACACACCTTTCTCTACAACTTGCACGATCTGCGCACTTCCCCGATAATTGCTGCTTATTTTGCAGCAGTCAGGCTCACTTGTAAGTGCTGACTGAAGGCTTTGGTGAATGTTGAGGAGAGAGAATTTATTTATGAACAAATCCATCTTGATCGCTACTACCCTGTTAACAATTTTGCTGCTTTCAGCTTGCCGACCCGCGACAAATCCTGACCAACTGGTAATGTTGCTGGAAAAAAATGTCACGACCTTTGATCCCCGTAAATCGGCTGACTCGGCGGATGCTCGCATGCAGCAATTATTATTCAATGGCCTGACCCGCAAAAATGAAAAATTTGAGCCGGTCGGCGATTTGGCTGAGAGTTTTGAATCCACCCCTGATTATAAAAACTGGACGTTCAAATTGCGGAACGGCATCAAATTTCACAACGGTAAAGCGTTCACTGCGGCGGATGTCAAATACACGTTTGAGACATTGATGGCGAATGGGTTTGGCTCGCCCAAGGCTGGAGATTTTACGCGCAGCAGCGTGGCGCCGCTCCCGGCTGCCAGCGCGAATGCTGGTGAAAAAAGAACATCCGTGCTGGTTCCGCTGCTCACGGTTGAAACACCTGATCCGCAAACGATCCTTTTCCATTGTGAAAACCCGATGCCAGGTTTGCCCAATCAAATTTTACCTGTTGGCATTATTCCTGACGGAACTGGCGACACACAGGCGAAAGCTCCAGTTGGCACAGGGCCTTTCAAATTTGTGAGTTTTGCTTCTGATCAGGATGTTCAGTTAATAGCGAATGACGATTATTTTGGCGGCAAGCCTACCGTCAAATCTATCCGTATAAAAATCGTCCCGGACAACAGCGCCCGTGAAGCCGAGTTTCAAAAAGGCTCGGCAGATTTAGGCATCAACATTGACCTCGAACCTGTCACGGTTGAGTCGCTGAAAAAAGCACCGGGCGTTAAAGTCATGCAGGCGGACGGAACAAATTTAGCGCACCTGGGTATCAACACGACTGACCCGGTTTTGAAAGATTTAAAGATTCGTCAGGCGCTGGCCTATGGCATTGATCGTGACGCGTTGATTCGTAATTTATTTTTAGGCCAGGCCAAACCCGCAAGCAGCGTTTTACCCATTAATCAATGGGCGTTTGAGCCAGGCGTTGCCACTTATAATTACGATCCTGAAAAGGCGAAAACCCTGCTGGATGAAGCAGGCAAAAAACAGACCGGCGAGCAACCGCGGTTTAAGCTGACGCTCAAAACTTCGCCGCTTTCCATCTCGAAAAAAGTAGGCGAAGTTTTACAGGAACAGATGCGCCGGATTGGCATTGATTTACAGCTTCAATCACTGGAAAATCAGAAGCTGACGCAGGACATCACCGAAGGGAATTTTCAGCTTTATTACCGCATCATGGTCGGCGGCAATCAAAGCACAGATATTTTCAAATTCGCTTATCACACCAAATCCATGCCGCCGAATGGACAAAACAGAATGCGGTACAGCAACCCAAAACTGGACAAGCTGATTGACGAAGCCGCCCTCGCGCCACAGGACAAGCGCAAAGAAATGTATGCGCAAATTCAAAAAACACTGGCTGATGAATTGCCACAGATTTATTTGTGGTACAGCGCAGCTATCACCGTCAATCGTGAGCGCGTGACCAACTTAGTCCAGGACCCATCCGGCGATTGGAGCGTTGTGCGAAATGTGAAGTTAGCAGGAAGCCAGTAAGCAGAAGTCGGAAGGTGGAAGTCAGAATTCGGTTATCTTCTGAAATCCCTGATTCCCGCATTCCGACTCCTGACTTCTGACTCCCATTTTATCCAGGAGCAAGTATGCAAGCAGAAACAAAACCTAAAACAGCAAAAATCGGAATGATCGGTCTCGCCGTCATGGGCGAAAATCTGGCGCTCAACATTGCGCGCAACGGCTTCCCTATTGCCGTCTTTAACCGTGACACGACCAAAGTAGACAAATTTCTTAAACGCGCTGAATCATTCCAGGACTCTGACAAAGTGATCGGCACATATTCATTACAGGATTTTGTCGCCTCGCTTGAAACACCGCGCAAAATTATTTTGCTCGTCAAAGCAGGCGATCCGGTTGATGCGGTCATCAATCAACTGAAACCTTTGCTGTTACCCAACGACATCATCATTGACGGTGGCAATTCGTTTTTCCGCGACACACAGCGCCGCGAAAAAGATTTAAAAGCGGCGGGCTTTCGTTACATCGGCTCTGGCGTATCAGGCGGCGAATCAGGCGCGTTGTGGGGGCCTTCGCTGATGCCCGGCGGTGACGAATCGGCGTACAACGAAATCAAACCCATCTGGGAAGCTATCGCGGCGAAGGTTGATGATGGGCCGTGCGTAACTTACATCGGCACCGATGGCGCGGGTCATTTCGTCAAGATGGTACACAACGGCATTGAATACGGCGACATGCAATTGATCGCGGAATCGTATGATATTTTGCGTTCGGCGTTAGGCTTGCAAGCCGATGAATTGCACCAGATTTTCAGCGACTGGAATACCGGCATGCTGGATTCATTCCTCATCGAAATCACCGCGAAAATTTTCAAAGTCAAAGACCCCGAAACCGGCCAGGCGCTGGTTGATTTAGTCCTCGACAAAGCCGGACAAAAAGGCACCGGCAAATGGACTTCGCAGGTCGCGCTTGAACTTGGCGTCGTCATCCCGACGATTAACGCCGCTGTGGATTCGCGGATTTTGTCTTCGCTGAAAGCTGAACGTGTGGCCGCGAGCAAAGAAATTTCCGGCCCTGCCGACGTGCCATACACTGGCGATAAACAAGCCCTGATCAATGCTGTACATGATGCTTTGTACGCCAGCAAGATTTGTTCGTATGCACAAGGTATGAATTTGATTCTCGCCCAGGCTGCCGTCGAAGGCTGGAATTTGAATATGGG
>JANMKB010000084.1:0-15814 GCA_031371805.1 Blastocatellia bacterium
CAGGGTGAGTGAAGTACTCTGGCTCCCCTGATCGTCCTGTTCCAACATCTCTTCCAGATCAGGGGCGAGCTTTGGCCCTTTGTTCACTTTTTGATTGGCCCGCAATTCCTTGAGCGTTTGCGCCTGGGAAGTGTTGCCAAAGGTCGTACCTGATAAGCTAAGAAGGATTGCGAGAGCAAGAGAAAGGAAGTTTTTCATAAGTTATTTTCACTTCAGTCAAAAACGATTCAAAACTGACAGGCACACTACACACGACAAGTTTTTAGAAATGATGATTAGTTTTTGATAGTCACCGTGACAATTGGAAAGAACACTGCATTCACCCTGCCAGGACATCACGGAGCAGCGTCTTTGCAAGATTTCTGACAAACCATTCCGTCATTAGCAGATATTTTGGCACTCTTGTTCTTCACCGTGCGTTAGAAAATAATGCCTGAATCAGGAAACTTTTTCCTTCTCAACGTTTTTCACGGGCGCGGAGTAGTTATCAATGACAGAGCAGGATGGAGGTTAAAAAGATGAGCAGCAACGTTGCCGACATCGCTCTTGTGATGGATCAATTTTCTCAGAGCAGTCGTCACAGCACACAACCTGACGCAATCATCGAACGCGCTCGCAATGGTGACGCCGCAGCCTTCGATCAATTGATGATGGCGTATCAGCAACGCGTCATGGCGACGGCGTGGCGGATGCTGGGCAATCGGGAAGACGCCCGCGATGCGGCGCAGGAAGTGTTTTTGCGGCTCTACAAACATTTACACAAATACGACCCGCAGCAGGAATTTTCCGGTTGGCTCTATCGCATCATCATCAATGTTTGCAGAGATGCGGCACGCAAACGAAAGAATAATCATTCATCCTTTGAAGCCGAAACTGAAGCCGGGCATTTGTCTGAATTAATCAGCAACGACAATTCTGAACACGATGCGATCAAAGCTGAACAACACGTAATCGTGATGAGAGCGTTGTCAACATTGACCAAAAAAGAACGGGCCGTAATTGTGCTGAGAGATTTAGAAGGATTATCAACCGAAGAAGTCGCGCAAATTTTAGGTTCTTCGCCGACAACGATACGTTCACAAATCAGCACGGCTCGTACCAAAATCAAGCTGTACCGGGACCGCTTTTTGAAGGGAGGTCAGCGCAAATCATGAACTGTAAAAAAGCCGCACAACTTATCCCGTTATTTATCGAAGCAGATTTAGACGCTGCCGAAATGCAATACGTGACTGAGCATTTAAAAGACTGTAATTCATGCCGCTATATTGTGCAGGAATTTCAAGCGAGCCAATCATTGTTGCACTCTGTCACCTTGCCAGAATTTGATGAAAATACCTTCGTACAAATGCGAAATTCTGTACTGAACGAAATTGCGTGTCCGAAGATTTCGGAGTTGATAACTCCAGTTTGGAATTGGAAAGCTGCCATTACAGCAGCATTCGCAATGATAATTTTGACGAGTGGAGTTGTAATCTATTGGCATAACGCAACAGAAAATATCGTCGTCCAAACTTCTGGGACCGGCGATAAAAAGCATGAATTTTCTGCCGTCGCTTCATCCAAAGATTTAGTAAAACCTTCATCCGTATCAAGCAAAGTTCTTAAGCCCCGAAGAGGGCGCAAGAATATAGCCCAGGGGGAAGTGAGCGCGAGCGAACGAAACCCTGGGAAGATCAGCACAAATCATTCCAGCCCTGAAAGGGCGATAGCTATTGATAATGAAATTATTACTGCAAAATCTGTCGCCCCATTCGGGGTTAACGATTTATCTGCCAATATTCCCAGCTTTATGCCCCCGCCTGCTCCGCAGGCTGAAAACGTGGCGGCTCAACTGCCTGAACCTGAAATGTTAAGGATTGAAATTCAGACGGCTGATCCAAATATCAAAATCATCTGGCTCGCACCAAAAGATGCAAATCCCTCGCGGCCTGGTACTGCCGCAGACACAAAATAATTTTGGAGTTTTTTATGAAAAATAGATTTTCACTTCTGGTCATAGCGTTACTCATATCTTTTTCTGCTGTCGCGCAATCAACCAATGAACAGAAAAAAAATGACCCTGAAAAATATCAGGTCAAACTATTTGAAATCAGGTATAAGCAGCCAGGCACACTTGCTGGTGCGATCATGGCGCTGGGGAGCGGTTCACCAAACACAAGGATTGATCCGAACAACGATCTCAAGACAATTACAGTTCGTGATTATCCCGAAAACATTGCAGCCATCGAAGCGGCGCTCAAGCGGCTTGATCTACCTGACGCTGCGCCGGTTAGTATTCAAACACAGGTCTATTTAATTACCGCGTCTAACGATGGTGCAGATTCAGAAACGTTTCCCAAAGAAATTGAATCTGTCATTACGCAACTTAAAGCTACGTTAAAATACAAACACTATCGCTTCGAAAATACATTCATTAATCGCGTGAATGATGGTGGATCAATTGAATCAAGCGGGAGTGGGGACTTCAAAAACTCCCTTTCAGGTAGTAATTCAGGGAGCCAGCCAGCCTTTATGCAATGCAAATTTGAGCGGGTTCGACTTGCGACCGACAACACAGGGAAAGAAGCTATTCGCATTGGCAGGTTTCATTTTGGCTTACGTGTACCAGTCATAACAAATGGGCAAGGTGCTGTTCAGTATCAGGACATAGGTTTGTATACTGATCTCAGCCTCAGTGAAGGTGGCCTCGCAGTCGTAGGAACAGCTAACATTGGATTGACGGATAGTGCCTTAATCGTTGTCGTCAGCGCTAAAAAGGTAAAATAATTCTACTTCAACTAACAGGTTCTAAAGGCGATCTTAACAGGTCGCCTTTCTGCATTATTATGCTATGATTGGTTGCGAGGTACAAAAAAGATGGAAGTAGCAAGATCAAAGCTCAGCAAGATGCAGATGGAGTTGCTCAAACTTTACGCCAATGAAGTTTCAGAAAGCAGTTTGATAGAAATTAAGCAAATTCTGGCTACGTACTTTGCCGACAAAGCCAGTGATGCGATGGATCAATTCTGCGCCACCAATAATCTTTCCGCGCAGGATATGATGGACTGGGTTAATGGACACGACCGCGCTCAAAGTAGTTATTGATACCAATATTCTGTTAGCTATCATTGGCAGGCAATCCCCCTTGCGCTGGCTTTTCGACGGTATTATCAATGGGCAACTGCGACTCTGCCTTTCTAACGAAATTTTGTTTGAGTATCGAGAAATCTTAACCCGTAAAACTAATGTGCAGGTAGCCGAAAACCTTACCAACTTTCTTGTTATCAGCCCACACGTCGAAAAGACGGACGTCTTCTTCCAGTTTTAACTTATCACTCAGGACGCCGACGATAACAAGTTTGTAGATTGCGCCATCGCAGCCAATGCTACTTGCCTGGTTTCCAATGACAATCACTTTCAAATCTTGAAAACGATCAGTTTCCCACGCGTTGAGATTTTGACCATGACCGAGTTCGAAGCTGAATACAGGCAGCTCCTGGGTTTGTAGCGAATTGTCCATTTCGCTTTGCACTCCGCGCTGGTACTGCGCTATAAATCTCCTCGCACAATCGTTTCCAAATTCAAACCCTGAAAGGTCAAAGCACAATGCGCAAAGCTCTGTTACTAATTTCTTTGTTCATGATTTTAACGCCTGAAATTTTTGCTCAACCACAACGCCCTGAACCAATTCCGCTCTGGCCAAACGGGGCGCCTCTGGCAAAAGGTTCTGCGCCGGCGGATATTCCTTCGATTCAGATTTACAAGCCGGCGCAAAATCTGGCGACGGGCGCGGCTGTGGTCGTCTGTCCTGGCGGTGGCTACGGCGCACTTGCCGATCACGAAGGGTATGATTATGCGAAGTTTTTGAATGGGATTGGCATCACGGTTGCCGTCCTGAAATATCGTATTGCGCCGTATCAACATCCGGCTCCGATGCTGGATGCGGCACGCGCGATTCGTTATTTGCGTTCCAAAGCCAGCGAATTAAAAATTGATCCGAACCGCATTGGCATTATGGGTTCGTCGGCGGGCGGACATTTAACGGCGACGATGGCAACGCATTTCGATGATGGCGATGCGAACGCGACTGATCTGATTGATCGCGTGAGTTCGCGGCCTGACGTAACGATTCTCTGTTACCCGGTCATCACAATGCGGGAAGACTTCACGCACAAAGGTTCACGCAAAAATCTGCTCGGAGAAAAGCCCGATCCACAGCTTGCGGATTTAATGTCGAACGAAAAACAAGTCACGGCGAAAACTCCGCCAACCTTTATTTTTCATACGATGGATGACGGCGCAGTGATGGTCGAAAATAGTTTGCTGTTTGCCGAGGCGTTGCGCAAAAATAAAGTGCCTTACGAAATGCACATTTACGAACACGGCAGGCATGGCGTAGGTTTAGCACCCTTCGACAATGCGCTGAACACGTGGCCGAAATTGCTGGAAAACTGGCTGCGTGCGCGTGGCTTTATTAAGCAATCGTAAAATCAAATGGCAAAAGACAAATATCAAAAAGCAAAAGTAACTTCGGAAGGAAGCCGATTTGAATTTCTTAAATCAAGTGCCACCCTTTTGCCATTTAACTTTTGATATTTGCCTTATGATTTCTCAGAAAGGACTACCATGATTGAAGATTTAAACTCTCTATTTCCTGAAAAGAAAACTTCCCGGCGCGGATTTATGGCGACTTCGCTTTGCACGGGCTTTGCACTTGCCGTCCAGCCGATCAATGCCCAAGACCTGATTACCACCGACACCACCGGCATCGTCGCAGGCGAAGTCAAAATTCCCACGAAGGACGTGGAAATTCCTGCCTATCGTGCGATGCCAGCGAAGGGCAAAAACTTTCCGACTGTCCTGGTCGTGCAGGAAATTTTCGGCGTCCACGAACATATCAAAGACGTGTGCCGCCGGTTTGCGAAGCTTGGCTTTTTGGCAATTGCACCTGAAATGTATTTTCGCCAGGGTGACGTTTCCAAATTAGAAATGAAGGATATTTTTCCAGTTGTCGGCAAAGTTCCTGACGCACAGGTAATGTCTGATTTGGATTCCGCCATTGCCTGGGCAGGCAAAAATAAGGGCAATACAAAGAAACTTGGTATTACTGGTTTCTGCTGGGGCGGAAGAATTGTGTGGCTTTACAGCGCACACAATCCCAACGTCAAAGCTGGCGTCGCGTGGTACGGGCGTTTGGTTCCAGGACAACAAGCTGCTCCACTGCAACCAAAACATCCAATTGATTTTGCGGCTACATTGAAAGTGCCAGTACTCGGACTTTACGCAGGCAAAGACGGCGGTATCCCGCTGGCTTCGATTGATCAAATGAAAGCCGAGCTTGCAAAGGGCAAGAGCAAATCAGAATTTGTTATTTATCCTGATGCGGGACACGGCTTCCATGCCGATTATCGCCCCGGCTACAACAAAGCCGATGCGCAGGATGGATGGAAACGCTTGCAGGAATGGTTCAGGAAAAATGGAGCAGCCTAATACAACGATGAAGGCGGAACGATGAATGAGGAGTGTTCATCGTTTTGCTTTCATCATTCATCATTTTTATTTATGTCATACGCACAGCGCATTACCGGCAAAAAGAAAATTAAACTCAAAGACTTCAATCCCGATCACGACGCGGGTCTGACACGTGAAGAAGCTGAAGCGAAAACCGCAAAGCTCTGTGAAGAGATGCAGAAGTTGCAGGAATTACTTTACGCGGCGGGTGAACAAAGCGTATTGATCATCTTGCAGGGCCGCGACACTTCGGGCAAGGACGGGACGATTCGCGTAGTGATGGGGCCGCTCAATTCTGCCAGTTGCAACGTCGCTTCATTTAAAGTTCCGACCACGCACGAATTGGCACATGATTTTCTCTGGCGTGCGCATGCCCAAACACCTGGGCGCGGGCAGATGACGATTTTCAATCGCTCGCATTACGAAGATGTACTGGTCGTGCGCGTGCATGATTTCGCGCCTAAAAAAGTCTGGAAAAAACACTACGACCACATCAATAATTTTGAGCAGTTACTGCTTGATTCCAACACTATCGTCCTGAAATTTTATTTGCACATCAGCAAAAAGGAGCAGGAAGAACGTCTGTTGGAACGCGAACAGGATAAAACGAAAGCCTGGAAATTATCCGTCGGCGATTGGAAGGAACGGGAGTTGTGGGACGATTACACTGACGCCTACGAAGACGCGATCAATCAATGCAGTACGAAAAATGCTCCGTGGTATGTTGTTCCTGCCAATAAAAAATGGTTTCGGAATCTGGCAGTCGCCGAAGCAATTGTTGAGGCACTGAAGCCGTATAAAAAAGAGTGGCTGAAAAAACTGGACGTCATGGGCGAGCAGGAATTAGCTACGATTCAGGCATTTCGGCATAGCCTTCACGCGGAAAAATAACTGCTCAACTTTTGCCTGACTCTTCGTCCCCGCCGTCGCGTGCGTATTCGCATCTTGTAGGACTTTTTGGTTGGATTAGCAGACCGTCTGTGGATCAAACGTGTATTGTTCCTGCGTCCTATTCCCCGGATTCAAGCTAGTCGTTTGACTAGACGCATTGTAGACCGGATTCGTCGCCATTGCCCTTCCGTTGGAGGTCAACTGTTGCAAGCGGCTGGCAATGTCATACGTCGGGAAAGCCTGCCGGATCTGTGCGCCTAATTGCCCGGTTTGGGCGGATAATCCACTCAGATGATCCGATCCAGCGTGTCAAAAGGTAGCTGGTAATCGCACCCCGGCTGTTGCAGTAGCGCTACGATCATAACTGGTGAAGCGACGATTGTTCCCCGTGATGCCTGCCCCGCCGCCAACTTTCGCGTAATCATACGATAAATTTAGTAAGACTGAGGGCGCACCGGGATTCTTTTTCACCTGCTGATTCATGAGCAGTCCATTTTGTGCATTGTAGGTATATTCTTCCTTGATCTCATTGGCTCCAGTGTTAAATCCAATCTTGAGCGCAGTCGCCTGACTTTCTCCATTATAGACCAACGAAGACGCCATGGATTGTCCGTTGAATAACATTTCTTTGTAGCGGCTGGCATCGTCGTAATTGGATTTCGCTATTTTGCGGGTCGTACTTGGCCAAGCCGCCGGATAGGTCGTTTCACGGACGCGATTTGCTTTGTCGTATAAATAATTGGTCTGCAATGGACGCGCCGTATTGTCATTGAAAGTGCGGATGACCTGATTAAAACGCCCCATGGCATCATAGTCTACGGTGTCAGTTAAGCCACCTGCGACGGTGATAGTTTTCGGACGTGTTTTGTCAAGATTTGCACCTGTTTCGTACGTGTAAGTAGTTGTTGGCGCGGCATGCACAGGCGAAGTATTTTTATTCGTGGTGTCGTAACGCACTTCTTTAATGCGATTGAGCGGATCACTCTGATAATCATAAATCGTTTTAACCTGACGCGCATCAATTCGCTCGATCAAATTGGAGCGGTCATCGTATTTGAAAACATCGCTCCACAAGCTTCCACCGTTGCCTGAATCATTCAGTTTCGCATCGTGTTCGGCGAGCTTTTGCGCGACCATCCGGCTCAATCCGTCGTATTTGAAATTCCGAATTTGATCGCCTTGTTGCGTCTGTGACAAATTATTCAGCAAGTCATATTGATAGGTGGTCTTGTAACCTGTGCCACTGAGTACGGAACCAATGTTAGTTGTGGCATTCGGATCAGGCTCAACGACTTCGACTATTTGCCCCTTCCAATCGGCGCGTCCCCAACGTTCGCGCCCCCATTGATCCTGCACCCGAATTGTATTGCCCAACTCACTGGAGGCGACGCTGGGACGTGTCGCTTCATCATAAAAACGTTTGGCGGGGCTGCCATCAGGTTCGGTGGTTTGCGTGACACGATCCAGTGCATCATAAGTGACATTCGACCAGTATTGTGTACCACCATTGCGATAAGGCTGCGTTTGTTTCCATAACCGCCCCACGCCATCGTATTCCGTTCCCACAATATCAAGCTCGTATTGCCCGTTGACATAAGAACCATACGCCACTTCGCCGTGAATACGCCCTTGTCCATCAAGATATTTGTCACTGCCCGATGCCATCGTGAAGGCTCCGCCATTCAAATCATCACTGAAAAAGAGGCGATCATAAACAACCAGTCCGGTGTCATCATAGACCTGATGCGTAAGGCGCCGGTGGGTGACCAGACATACTGTGGACGCAAGGTGTCGGCGTAGTATTGATGAATGGCTGGTAACTGATTGGCGTCTTTGGATTGTTCCATCAAGCCGGTATTAAAATTCCAGACCGCGCTGGTGTTGACGCGTTGCGCCGGATCAGTCGCCGAACCGCGCGTTTGTGATTCAGCGTAGGCGAATTGTGTATTGACGTTATAGGTAAAGGTCGTCTGTTCACAGCAACTGGTGGAGGCAGTAATCAAGTTTCCCGTTTTATCATACGCGAGAGTTTCGGTAACGAGACCTACATTACTGCCAGGCGTCGGGTAGCGTTTGACGGTGGTGACATTACCGCGATAATTCGTCATGGAATTAAACGCCGAAGCGCAGTTATCATAGAGCCAATTCCAATCCTGGTCATACACCGGATTACAATATTGCTCGTTGGTGTAAGGATCATAAGTATAATCGTGATGAGTGACTGCTGCTGAAGTATTGGCAAGTGCTGTCTCGTCGTAATTATATTCCATCCGCGACAAAGGTACGTTGTTCGCATCCTGCACTTCGACGGATTTTATCAGTTTGAAAATATGCCGATTGATATAATTGGCAGAATTTTCATACGTCGTTTTGGTTTTGCGTTCCACTTGTCCGTCATAACCCCATTCCTGTGATTCCGTGACCTGATTATAGGCTCCGTAAGAAAAGGTCGTGAGTTTTGTGTTATACGGGTACGTCGTGTAAGGCAAATCATACGCATGAATATAAGCGGGGCGCGGCGAATTGTAATCGCCCAGTTGCCACGTAATAGAGGACGCGCGCAGCCCCATGTCGTTATACTCGCAAGGTTGCCCCGCCGCGCAAGTCTTCGCATAAAACACCAGTCCATCGTCAAAGCCTCCCAGATTTGTGTATGCGTATTGCACCTGTTTCGTGCCGTCCGGGCGCGTGGTGGTCGTGCGGCGACGTGTATTGCCATATTCGCTGGCCACTTCAAAGGTGGAGACGTCATAGCCACCCGTAATGCCGGGCGCAGTCGTATCCATGGCCGCCCATTTTTCTTTTCTGGTGTTATAGGTGGGTTCCGCCGAAAGCGTCCCGTCGGTTTGATACTCATAGATCAATTCCCGTGTGAGATAAACAGCATCAGAAGGTTTACTAATTACCCCATTGCTGTAACTCATATTCCGGTATTCTCGAATTTTCGTAATCATCCCATAACCGGAATAGGAGTCGGAATCGTGAAACCAGTAGCCTGTGTTGGTGGCCGGATAATAAATCGCTTTGAGAACATTCACTGTATTGGAGCAAACATACGGCGTTAAATTGAAGCTGTAATCAGTGCGAGCTGCTTATATTCCATTTGTACCAGGGTTCGAGTCGAACCAAGCGTCAAGCCAGGCGCTTTGATTTCTGTCAGTAAACCATTGGTATAGTTAAATGTGATGGAGCGATTCATGGTATCGCTGATAACACTAATGTCTGGACCTTGATTGCCTGTGTAAGAAATCGTCATGTAGTTGCCCTGCGCATCCGTAATTTGCGTTGGATAAATCGCACGAGTACTACTGTTTCCTGCTCCATAACTAATGACCGTGTCATTCGACAGCCGTGCTTCAGCGTAATTCGGAATGCCGTTGACAGCATACACCGTGTAATCAGTGAACGTCCCGTCAATGGTTTTTCCTAAGAAATATTGCCAGCCACTCGGCGCGAGCGCGTTGCCGGTATAGCCATGCCGTGTGCCGTCCCCGTCAATAATCATAAACCCGCGATCTGTTCCCCTACTGACAATGCGACCAAACCCGATACTCCAACCCGCCGCCGGCCAGTCATGGTCAATATCAAAGGTGATGTTGCTGCCTGCCTTATGCCACAGCCGCGAGTTGTAATTCAGGGATAATTCCAGATCAAGACCGCGACTATCCAGCCCGATCACCGGAGCGGAAAATTCATAGTTCCCGCTGCCCGCGTCGCCTTCCGAAGCGCGTCCAGGCATGTCGCCGCGTTCTTTGCCCGAATCGTCCGCAGTCGTCCAATTGGAATTATTCCAGCCGCACGGATCACCACCAGCATGCACCACTGGCGCAGTCGTTACCATGCCCTTTGCATAGTGCAATGATTTTGCTTGCTTGAGTAAGTCTTTACTGGAACGTACAGGAGATTTTGGTTCATTATTTTGGGCGACCAGTGACGCGACTTGTCGGGGGAGGTCAGCAAGCCAATTTTATTGGGTGATGGATTCACCTCCGCGACATCACGAGATGACAATGTGCCGTAGGAAAACGGTTTGTATTTTTCAATCAGTTTATCAATAGACGGCTGCGGGTCGCCTTTGACCGTAACTTTCACATTGGCCTGTACCTTTGAATCCTTCACCGAAATCAAATAATCTCCGGCAATCGGTGAATAAAATACACCGTGATCGGTGATAACAGGCTTGCCTTTGCGTTTGGTTTTATCCACCGAAATATCATCAACCGACCATTTCAATTTAACGCTGCTAATCGCCACCTTCGCTGGATAATGCCAGCGCGTTGAAGGTAATTCGTTCACCCGTAGCTAACATAATATCGCCGCTCGGAGCAATTTGAAGCTTGACCACTTGCGCATCGCGATCACTTTGTTTTCCTGCGTTTTCTCATCCGGCTTCGTTGGCTTGTCGCTTAATTTCCCTTGCCAGAACGCCATCAACAGTGATCCCCAACCCTGCGCGTAATAGAAAAGCCGCGCTTCCTGCTTCCATCCCGTTACCATATCCGCGTACACCACGGCCAGTTGCGGCGTCGCAAATGTTTGCGTGGAGAGCAGCACCACAATCAAGCATTGACTGATGAGCCGTCGCACGAAATGACGCGGTAAGCGGCGATTATTGACGACTTGCGAAATTGTTTTTAGGCTGCGGAAAGTTGAAATCTTCATGGCTTTTCTAATTTTTGACACACTTCACCATCGCGCAAAAAATTTTGCGGCAAGGGTTTGGCATGTCGGGGGTTGATTGGTGTTTTGGGACGAAAAGTGCTTACCGCGGAATCGTTGCAGATTGCAGATTGCAGATTGCGCGAGCAGCGCAAAGGCAACACGACTGCTAAAGTTTTCGTTCGTTCTGACGAAAGCATTTCAGGACTCCTGTTCTGAAAATCCCTAAATTACGATGTGATAAAAAAAGGAACGTGTTTCAGAAAATGGCTAACTGCGTACAACTTCTCTGGCTACTAATTGTATTTCTGAAACGAGGCGGAATCTACCATGCTGGTTACGAAGCTTGTTAAGCCCCCATGTTAATATTTTTTATTTTGGCTACCTTCGATGCACGGGGAGACTTTGGGCAGGAAATTCATTTTACCAGCTTTTTACTCAGGAATATTCAGGAATTTATCCACTCTGCATCCATTTTCAGAGAGAAAAATAAATTAAAGGATGAACGATTGATGTCCGGTTTTTTCAGGGGACTTGTAGCATTGACAGTGTGAACTAACAGTTCACACTACGGCTGAAGAAGTTGTAACAATAATTAAACAGCAGGTGGTTAGATTATTTTATTGTGGTTCAAGCGAGAAATTTAGTTTCTTTACTCCCTTCGCATCCTGCCATTCGCCAAAGAAAATTTGTTTTCCTTCCTGTACCATGCGGCTGATTTCAAATTTCCCTGACTCTCTGCCTTTGGGAGTTTTTTCAACTAACAAAATCCTGCCTTCGGAACTCACAATTCCATTTAACGCCAGTTTATTGCTGTTGGTATCGTAAGCATAACTGCCTTTCGCTTTTCCATTTTGAATTGTGAGGTTGAGGTGAATCGGCAGATTATCAATTTGGCCGCGCGCATCCACTATTGCCAACCCGTCAAATTCATTGCTGGTCGGTTGCGAAGCCAGCGCCGTTGAAGGTTTCAGCTTCACATCATTAATGTACTTCTGCGTTTTTATTTTTTCTTCGGCATTTGCTTCCAGCAAAATATATTTGTCATACGTTGCGATGGCTTCCGGGATTTGCCCCTGCTGTTCCTGCAATACAGCCAGGGATTTCACGAAAGAAGCTCGATCAGGCTTCAGCGCAATTGCCTTGCTGAGCGCACTTTTCGCTTCGTCAAATTTTTTCAGCGAAGCGTAATATTGATACAAATTGTACCAGCCCCACACAAAATCAGCATCCGTTCTGGTCGCCTGGTCATAAGCAATAAAGGCATCACCCGGCTTACCCGCAGCCTTGTAAGTTTGCCCCAACGCATTCAGGGCCAGCGCCCAATTATTTTTCAGCTTATTGGCTTTATTGAAATTGTCGGCGGCTTCGCTAAATTTTCTGGCATTAAAACCAACCTTGCCATTCGCAAAGGCGGCTCGTGCCTGAAGCTCTTTGTCATTCGGAGTGATTTTATTGAGCAACTGATATGACTGCGAAACTTTGTTCCAGTCCACGTTAGGATCAGCTTCGTCGTTGAGGGCGCGAAAGGCTTCATCGCCAATTTTGCTTAGCCTGGTTTTGATGGTTTGATTTACTTTGGTCAAATCTTCTTTACCAGGATTTGCCTGTAAAAATTCCTCGTAAAATTGCGTCAGATTATTTGCCGAATTGAACGGATCAGGTTGATTCAGTGCCTGCTCAATTTGGACAGAAGAAGAATTCCCTTTGAAGTTTTTATACGCCAGCACACCCGCCAGACCAGCGATAATCACACACGCACCAATGATTCCAACAATGAGTCCGGTCTTTTTCTGTTCAGGCGGGGCTGGCTGATCAACTTCTACGCCGGAAAAATTACTATGTAGATCTGTGACTGGCGGAGGATTGAAAGTCGGTTGCGAAGTAGGAATATTGACTCGAACGCGCGTGTCCTCAATTCGTTGTTCACTCAATGGCGTCGCTTTGGAAACGAGCATAAACGCATCAAGCGAGCAAAATTTCATGTTGTCCGAATATTCATTTTTACATTGGGGGCAAACTTTCATTCTTTATTTTCCTTCCAAAAAGCAAAAAGCTGAGAGCCTCATTGTACAACGAAACTCTCAGCCTTAGCTATTTGGCACGAATCATGTAACGCAAAAATGAAAAGACCGCCTATATTCAGCGGTCTTTTAATCTGGTATTGCGGGGGTAGGATTTGAACCTACGACCTTTGGGTTATGAGCCCAACGAGCTACCAGGCTGCTCCACCCCGCGTCAAATCGAAGGAGCGAATTTACTTGTCACTCCACGCTTTGTCAAGCGCGTGCAGCGAATATTTGCAATCTGGGTTTAGCTCGGTATCATAGCGTTTCACTTAATCTCATGAACACCAACAATTTCTCCATGACTGAACAGGAAAAACAGCAACTCGACACCGCAGGCTATCTGGTGTTGCGTGATTTCCTTGCCCCGGAAACGCTCGCCGCTTTGCGTAATCGAGTGGAAGAAATCTACGCCGAACAGGGCGCAACCGCCGGGACGGAATATCGCCAGGAACCGCAAACGCGACGGCTGGCAAATCTTGTCAATGGCGGAGAAATTTTTGTGCAATTAATTTCTGCCCCAGGAATTTTGCAATTTGTCCGTTATGTCATCGGCGCTGATTTCAAATTGAGTAGCCTGAATTTTCGCGCAGCGAATCCGTATTCGGACTGGGTGCAACCACTGCATTGTGATGTTGGCGCAGTGCCGGACGAAAAAGGTTTCTGGGTCTGCAATGTAATTTTCCTGCTGGATGATTTTACGGCGGAGAATGGAGCGACGCGCATGGTTCCCGGCACGCATCATTTGGGCCAATTACCGCAGGATGTTTTGGCTGATTCGTCGGCTCCTCATCCCGATGAAATATTGCTGCTTGAGAAAGCTGGAACCGCCGTCGTGATGAACACGCACATGTGGCATGGCGCAACTGCCAATCGTACCGCCCAACAGCGCCGGGCTTTGCACGGTTTTTATTGCCGTCACGACAAACCGCAACAGCAATATCAGAAAGCTTTGCTCCGTGCCGAAGTGCAACAAAACCTAAGTCCTGAGTTACGAAAATTGCTCGCGTTGGATGATCCATTGAACGATGAATTAAGTTCACGGTTCAGCGGCGCAAGCGGATTCTTAAAATAAATTTCCGGCAGGCTGGTCGAGCTTGTCACACACAAACCGAGGGTCAACTATGCTCAAACGCAGAGATTTTATTGTTGCAGCAATTTCCATCACATTGACACTGGGCGCAGTCACACTGGCGCGCACAGAAACCCCGGTGATGGGTTCGTCCATTTTTGACTGGAACAAAATTCCGGTCACGCCCTCGAAAGTTGGGTCAGGACGCAAATTTTTTCAGGCGCCAACCGCGACGCTGGATGAACTGGAATGTCACGTCACGACCCTGAATCCAGGCCAGACTCCGCACACACCGCACAAACATCCCGACGAAGAAATTATCATTATCAAAGAGGGAACCGTCGAATCGCTCAACAACGGCGAACTCAAACGCGTTGGCCCCGGCTCCATTATTTTTCAGGCGTCGAATCAATTGCACAGCATTAAAAATGTTGGAACCACGCCAGCGACTTATCACGTCATCAAGTGGAATTCGCCGGGTATGTTGA
Source organism: Blastocatellia bacterium (assembly GCA_031371805.1). Taxonomy (GTDB): domain Bacteria; phylum Acidobacteriota; class Blastocatellia; order RBC074; family RBC074; genus JAFDVL01. The sequence goes on from JANMKB010000084.1 coordinate 14,667, forward strand.
AAAAGAAGGAAAACTAAATGCCATCAATCGAATTGAAACGCCGCGTCCGATGGGCGGATGCTGATCCGGCGTTTCGTATTAACTTCCCGCGCTATTTTGAATATTTTGAAGAAGGCGAAGCCGAGTTGTTGCGCTCGCGTGGATTTTCGTTGCTGAAAAGCGATAGCGAATACGGCTTCCCGCGTGTGCATGCCGAATGTAATTTCAAGCGGACATTAGCACTGGACGCCGAATTCACGTTGCGCGTTTCGATAGGCAAATTAGGGCGCAGTTCGATCCGCTACGAATATCAAATTTTTGATGAAGAAAATGAACTGGCGGCAGAAGGCTCAATGACCGTCGTCACCACGAAAGAGGGAAAGTCAGTTGCAATGCCGGAAGAATTGCGGCGGGCATTAACAGATTAATAAACAAAGGTTTTTGGGCATTGGACTTTGGGCTTTGACTTTAAGTTTTTAATGCTGCGAGTTTTTATCTCTAGTGTTGCTGGCTGAATAAAAGCCCAAAAGCCAAAGACCAAAGTCCAAAGTCTAAAATCTCAAGTTTTTATAACGTAACTTAACCCAGGAGAAAATAATGAAAGCAGTTGTCTTACACGAAAAAGGTGATCCCGAAAATCTCAAGTACGAAGACGTTTCCGATCCCCAACCATTGGGCGGTCAGGTCGTAGTCAGGCTCAAAGCCGCCGCGCTCAATCACCGCGATGTGTGGATTCGCAAGGGAATGTATGCCGGACTCAAATTTCCGATCATTCTCGGTTCTGACGGTGCAGGTGAAATCGTCACCCTGGGCGATGACGTGCCGAAAGAATTGCTGGGCAACTCAGTCGTCATCAATCCCGGCATGGATTGGGGCAATGATCCGCGTGTGCAGCACAAATACTTTCATATTCTTGGCTTGCCTGAAGATGGAACCTACGCGCAATTCGTCAAAGTGCCGTTTGATTATTGCCATCCCAAACCCAACGGATTGAGTTGGGAAGAGGCAGCAGCAATTCCCCTCGCCGGACTGACAGCCTATCGCGCTGTAGTCACGCGCGCCCGCGTCAAAGCTGGCGACAAAGTTCTGGTCACAGGCATTGGCGGCGGCGTTTCAGCTTTCGCTTTGCAGATCGCCCAAAAACTCGGCGCTCAGGTTTTCGTGACTTC
>JANMKB010000094.1:0-4981 GCA_031371805.1 Blastocatellia bacterium
TCAATGGTGGGCTGTGGAATAAAATCTTCTGTTACTAAGGGCTGGCAAAGTTTTTCGGTGTAGCTCCGAACCTGGGTATAAAACCGGAGCAATTCTTGTGGCGTTTGCTGTGATACAACTTGCATCCGCACATTATAACGATTCTTACCCAGGAATTCACTTCGGCGGTTTGACCCGAGGGATTGTTGTTAAGGTTGTGACTGTAAAACCTCGGCGATAGTTTGAATCATTTTGGCTGGCAAGCAGGGCTTAGCGAGAAAAGCGCTGGCTCCGAGCGCGGTGGCTTCGGCCAGTTTCTGGTTATCAGCCAGGCCACTGGTTGTAATTATTTTTACCTGTGAACTTAATTTTCTTAGTTCCCGGATCGTCTCCAGTCCATCCTTGCGCGGCATCATCATATCAATCAGCACCAAATCAATGTGCGCTGAATGCTGGTGGAATTGCAGCAACGCCTCATCACCACTACTCGCCATCAGCGTTTTATATCCATAGACCGCCAGGATTTCACTGGTCATTGCTAAAATTTCTATTTCGTCATCCACAATCAGAACCGTTTGACCTGTGCCGCGTGGAAACTCCTGATTATCAGGTTTTATTTTGAGCGCCTGCTGATTGACGGCGGCTGGCAAAAAGACGTTGAAGCTGGTTCCCGCCTCAAGGCGCGTCTCAACTTCGATAAATCCATGATGACTTTTCACAATTCCCAGCACCGTTGAAAGCCCAAGCCCTGAACCCTGTCCATAAGTTTTTGTCGTAAAAAATGGCTCAAATATTTTCGTTAAAATATCCTCGGGGATGCCGCTTCCATTGTCTGTGATGTTGATCCGCACAAAAGGACCAGCGGTGGCTTCGTAATGAGCTTTCCGGGACTCGGCAGTAACGGTAAAATTTTCCGCGCTGATTGATAAAACACCCCCCTTCGGCATGGCATCACGAGCGTTGAGACAAAGATTCATCAGCACCTGATAGAGTTGTGTGATGTCGCCACTGACTGACCATAACCTGGACGGAATTGAAAGCTCAAGCGTGATTGATTTGGGTAACGTTTCCTGCAAAATTCTGGTCACTTCATAAATTGCCTGACTCGGTTGCAACAAAGCGCGCTCGCCATCTGCGCCGCGCACATACGTCATCACCTGGCGGACTAAATCGGCGCCCCGTTCAGCGCTGCGGCGCAAGGTTTTGAGTAATTGCTGACTGTCATCATCAGTAAATTTAAGGCTGAGAATCCGCGTCGCCAGCAGAATCGGTGACAGCACATTATTAATATCGTGGGCAATTCCATTCGCCAGCGTGCCAATACTTTCAAGGCGTTGCGCCCGCAGGAATTGCTCTTCGAGCATTTTCCGTTCGGTAATGTCAGTATTAATAATCAGGAAGGATTTAACCTGACCGTCTGGATCATGCACCACTGTCCAGTAACAATCAGCGATAATTTCTTTGCCGTCTTTGGTATGGTGTCGCGCCTCACCGCGCCATTCACCATGTTCAATCAGATGATTGATAGCAGTGGGAAAATTTTTGGCCGCCGCCGGCGTGTAGAGTAAAGCGCAGAAATCACAACTCAGCGCATCCTGCTCCGACCAGCCATAAATTTTAGCCGCGCTTTTGTTCCAATAAACAATTTTATGATTGATGTCACTAACCAAAATCGCATCCGGGGCCTGGTCAAGCAAGGCTGCATGTTCGCGGAGCTGAGTTTCGGCAAGTTTGCGTTCGGTAATGTCCCGCGCAATAGTCGAAATAAACTCAATTTCACCATTACTGCCCTTATGTGCAATGGTCACTTGTGAAACCGGAATTTCCCGCTCATCACGGGTCAATAAAGCTGTTTCACTGGCCCAGGCTCCGTCCCGGAGCGCCGTGGGCAAGCCTTCGGTGAGAATCAAATCGGTCGCCCATTTCGGATGCAACTGAACATTCGAAACATCTTCATTTTCGTGTAAGCCAATCAGCCTGCGCCCGGCCTGATTCAGGTAAGTCGGTTTGCCCTGACTATCAGCAATACAGACAAAATCCGTCGTCGCCTCCAGGATCGCGACAAAGCGTAATAATTCATTGCGGGCTTCAACGCGTTCGGTTATATCCCGACAAAATATGATAGCCCCATTTTGACAGGGCTGAAGGTAAGACTTTAACCACTTGCCGGTATGCGGGCCTTTTCCTTCAAACGAGATGGGTTCTTTTTGCGCCACCGCCTGGCGCGCCTGCGTTTGAAATCTGGTTTTGGCAAGCAGGGGAAATTGCTGCCAGAGATTCTGGCCAATATCGTGATCGGTGAAACTAAATAAACGCCGACAATTGGGACTGGCAAAGGTCAGACACCAGTTATCATCAAACGTGGAGTAACCATCCATCAGGCTGTCTAAAACACTTGAGATTTGCGGATTTTCAAATAATTTGCGGTCCAGCAGTTCGGGTTCACCCATGAGCAACATAATCCTCTGCTTCACATTTCTGACTCATATAAGTCAGCTGGCTAAAAACTGTATAAAGTAATAAGTAAAATAAAACTGAATAGAAATTACCGATAGCACGAAACGCTGAACAGTAGGGATTATACAAAGAATTTGTTAAAAAGCATACTTCCAGGCTGATTTAAGCAGGCGTTCGCATATTTATCTTCTTCGTCGCCTATCGTCCGAATCCTTTTATCTTTAACCTGTTTCGTTCCGGCTGATTTTTCTGTATCCTTAATGGCATACATCATTACAAAAAATTTTTGGAGGATTGATGCTTAAATATTTACTGCTCTGCTCGGTCATTTGTTTATTAGAGTTGTTGCGGTGAGGCAAATAGTTGTAACCTCTTGCAGTGCTTAGGCTTGGAGCCCTGAAGGCAATCGTTAAAATGTCCATTTGAAACTACAAATCGCTGACTTAACGACCGAGCGGCAATGGTGTGCCACGAGCGGTTTTACGCACGTACAGTTTGAGAAGTTACTTCCGCAGTTTACGCAAAGTTACTCAGAGTTATAGGGACAATCTGTAGAACGACACCAAGTTAACTTAGAAATAACTCCTGGTTTACAATCGGAAACCGAACTATTATTCTTTACTCTCTTTAGTCTGAAAGCGGGCTTAACTTATGACGTCCCTGGTTTCGTCAGCGGGATGGATGCGTCGAACGACAAGTTAACCGTGCCGCGTCTGTAGCATTAGTGGTCAAGCACAACGCTTGTTGGCGCGGCTACGGTTAAACAGATTTCGGTGCAGCATAATCATTTGTATTCGCTGAAATTAAAGGCTGAACAACTTTCGTAGTCTATTTTCAATTTCCGTCTGTTGCGCTAATGATAACTCGCCTAGCTGACGCAGCACGATTGATTTTGTGACTGTCATTAAACGATGAAGGCAAATGGTTGAAGACACTTTTAAGCCGGTTGTTGCAAAGTCCGCGTCCGACTTATCAATCACAAAATCGGTTGGTGAGGCGCTCGCCGCAACTTGACTCGTAATAAAAGCCAGCACGATATGACTGTGCGGTTTGATCTCATCGGTCAAACAAACAGCCGGACGAACTTTGGTTGCCGTCAAATCGTCGAACGGAAACGGCACAAGAACGATTTTATACTTCATAGGTCAAGTGGCTTTCCGTCTTTCAAAGAGTAAAGATCTTCGTCCGGATCGTTCAGAAAATCGAACACTTCGTTTTTTGAAGCTGCTTGTAGCCATTCGCGCTCGTCCAAATCTTCGCTTTCGGGAAACAAAACGATAACTCGCACTGAAGTCGGCGCGTTCACTGAAAATGTCTCGTCAATGACGATTCTTCCACTTTGTTCAATTGTTCCGGTTGTTTCAATTGCTGTTAGCATAATTTATGACCTCTCGAAGTCATTTTACCGAATTTCAGATAAAAGCGCGAATTTGCAAAACGTATTGTCCGTTTTGCGCAAGACGTTTGGGGAAACCGCGAAGCACCGAACACACCCTTCACCAGGCGTGGCCGTGTGAAACTCAACTACGGACGACCTGACGGTTACGCTCCGGTGCAATGGATGTTAGGTGCATTTATTGCGGTTTTCTGGCTCAAGAATTATCGACCAGTGAGATAAAATTAAATACCATTTTCCCTTCGCTTTTTGTACACATTAGAAATAAGTCAAAAGTCTTTATTGCTTCAGCCCAAGCAAATTGGCAAAAGAAACTTTTTATAAGTTTGGCTAAAGCCTGATTGATAACACACAACATCCCACGAGTTGAAACTCGTGGCAATTGATAAAACTACTTTCAAAAATTGCCTGAACCATTGATAAAGAAAGGCCGGAATCATTTGTCAGCAATCTTTAAAATCCTTGTGACCTACCCCGTAAACCCAAACAACTTCCCTGCCGTCTGCCCAAAAATCTTCGTCTGATCTGCGGGCGTTAGGTGAGACAAATAAGGTCGCATTTTTTCACGCGCTTCACGATAAGATTCTGGCGTAGCGTTAGGGCCAAAGCCTCCGCCGTAAATCATTCGATCCGCGCCATACGCATCAGTGAGCTGCTTCACGATTGGTTCAATCTGACGATACGGATATTCTGATGCCGACGGCAACGCAGCAATTTTCATCACCGTATTTGGAAACCGCGACCAGCGCACGATGACTTTGTGTTCTTCTGCCGTAGCCTGAAATGGTCTGCCTAAATGATCAATGATAACTTTGGTTTTAGAAAATTCGCGGATGAATGGTTCGATCTGTGGTGCGTAATGCGGTTCGATATGTAGTTGTACTATCAAGCCTAAATCACTGGCTTTTTTCCAGAATGTCCGCATCTCCGGTTTGCCAAATGGAGGCAGACGTTCCGGTGCATACGCATGCATTCGTACCGCTACGATGCCGCCGCGTTTGGCTAATTCTGGCAGTTGCTCCATAGATTTTGGCTGGTTGGCAAAGACGAGACAAACTCCTTTCAGGCGATCTTTGCCAACAGTCAGGCAATGCTCCAAATAACGATGATCATCCTGGTATGGTTCGGGGTGAACAACGATAGCAAATT
>JANMKB010000101.1:0-13712 GCA_031371805.1 Blastocatellia bacterium
CGCAACACTGACAAATTTTATGAATTGCTGAATCGCGTGGTGATTGATGAGGCGTTGAATATTGAGACTGTTGCGACGGTTGATAATGATCTGAATGCCGTCTATCACTACCTGATCGGCGCACGACAGGAGGGCGAGTAAATGAACGCAGCCACCATCAATAACGATCTTCCAGCTTATCAAAAGCCTTCGGGTTGGCAGTTATGGGTAAGTCAGATTATTGGAATTCTCCGACTGGAAATCAAGAAAAATTTTCTCAGCAAACGTGCGATACCCATGTATTTACTCGCGGCAATTCCAGTTGTGATCATGATGATGCTCGCGCTGTTTGACCGTAGCATGCAGCGTGGAGTCCGTACAAATTTTGCACAAGCGCTCATCATCTTTTCAAACTTGCACGAAGGATTGATTTTACGAACTGTGATTTTCTTTGGCTGCGCATGGATTTTTATGAATCTGTTTCGCGGCGAAATTGTGGATAAAAGCCTTCACTATTATTTTTTGTCGGCGGTGAAAAGGGAAGTGCTGGTGCTTGGCAAATATCTGTCAGGGTTAATCGCATCCTGCTCGTTATTTTTGCTCTCGACGGCGGGCGCGCTTTTCTTTCTGTATTTGCCACGCGGCTTTCAGGCCAACATGGATTATATTTTTGGCGGGCCAGGTCTGGGCCAGATTGCTGATTATTTAGGCATCACAATTCTCGCCTGTGTTGGATACGGAGCGCTGTTTATGGTGATCGGATTGTTCTTTCGCAATCCAATTATCCCGGCGCTGCTGGTTTACGGTTGGGAGTGGGTCAATTTTTTGCTGCCTCCTGTGCTGAAAAAAATCAGCATCGTTCACTATTTGCACTCGCTTGTGCCAATCCCGGTTAATGAAGGCCCGCTGGCAATTATTGGCGAACCAACCCCTGCCTGGCTTGCTGTTGCAGGGATGCTGATTGTGACCTCAGTTGTCCTGGTGTTGGCAAGTATCCGCATCAAAAGAATGGAAATTAATTACGGCGGAGAGTAGCGCTAAGACTAGCCGGGTTTTTTCTTGCGCATTAAAGATGCCAGTCCCGCCAATCCAATCCCAAGTAAAACCAGCGTACCGGATTCAGGCAGGGCAATGACCGGGAGGCTTGAAGCCGCAAGTTGATTAATGCTGATGGAAGATTCTGGTTGCGTGCGGGCCAGTAAGCTTTGCTCCTGCTCCGGCTTGCTCAGCCAGGTCACAATACTGCTTTGATTCATTGTCAGCAACGCAGGGTTAGACTCAAACTCAATTTGTCTAAGCGTTTCCTGCCAGGTCACAGCGTTTGCACTGGCTGGCAGCGCAAACACCGCCACCACAATAAAGAGACACAATCGGGCAAAGGTTTTCACCATGGTCTTATCCTTGTGTTTGAAAAACACTGGGGGATAATTCGGCCACCTAATGACCAACCTTAAACTTTTACGTACTAATTATTTTTACGTACTAATTATTATGAAAATACGTTCTGCTCTTTGTCTACCTTGAAGCTTTTAATCCTGGGGAGCATCGTTAAGCTTCGCTGTAAACCTTGTTTGTAAGGATAAAAAATGAGGAATTTACGGTGTGGGTTCTGGGAAAAAATCAATTTAACCAGGTTAATTTATTGAGGCCACAAAATTTGAGAGCCGGTCACAAGTTTTGGGACCTGCAACCGGCTCGAAAACTGCTGATGTCCTCACCCCATCAACAGTTACATTGCCAATTATTTTAGACACCTGACAGAATTTGTCAAGCCCTAAAATGATTTTTACCGTAACATGCAAGGATTGGATTAAATGATCTATTTAAAACGAGTTAACCATTTTAACCTGAAGCAATACTTATTATGCTTGTACGCCAAATCTGGCAGCGAAATCAGTTAGATTCAGCCCACCTGTTGCGGCTAATGTCTTTAACCAGTTCTCATCTTTGAAATCTCTGGCATTAAGTCGAACCATATAATCACGAGCAACCTGGTAACTTTCAGTACCTACGTCAACCGGACGGCGGCGTCCTGCGCCAGAGGCCTGATCCAGAAGGTCTTTAAATGGGATGGGCAGGAACTCTCCGCCCTGGATCGTTATCATTGCGCCTGAGCCGCCTTTGAGTAAGTACGTTACCGCCGCATAGCCCAGGTCACGCGCCATTTCTGCATCCATGGGAATCGGCGGCGCACAACGCAATTCATAGCCAATCGTTTTATCAACTATCGTGACTTTAATCCCCCGCGCTTCCAGTCTTCCCTGAACTTCATTTTTTACCTTACGACCTAAGTCAACTTCAGAGACACGAATATTTCCCTGAGCATCACGGTCAACATTTTGTAATTCAGCTACCTCGTCAGGGGATAACATCTCGACTAATGCCTCAGCCAGCAACGCCACGCCGAAATTGCGCCCCATGGCGCGGCGTTTGATGATTGTGCCTTCGACAATATCGCAAATTTCCGCAAGGCGAATATTTTTGTTTTTGAATTCTTCGGGAATAATTGTACAGGTTGCGCTTGCCGCTTTACCGATGCCCAGCGTTAAGTGACCGGTGGGGCGTCCCATTGTGACACCGACATACCAGCGCCCGGTGGTGCGGGCATCTTCCATTAAACTTTGGACAATGCCGACACCGACATGGCGCGCCGTTTCGTGACCTAGCGTTGGCACGGGCAACGGCATCCACAAATCATTATCAATGCTTTTGGGAATGAGTACGACCTTGAGTGCGCCGTTGGTTGCTTCAGAAATCGCGGCAGCGCTCCGAATTGTGTCATCACCGCCAATTGCGACGAGGGCTTCGATGCCCAGTTTTTTGAGCGCCGCAATTGAGTTTTCCAGGCCTTCAGGATCACGTGTGATGTCACGGCGCGAGGCTCCCAGGATCACGCCACCATCAAGGTGAATACGCGAAACTTCATTAATCGTCAACTCGTGCTGTTCGTCCGTATAACGTTGCGCCAGCCACTCAAAGCCGTCGTGAAAACCAATCGGCGTTGCACCGGTATTGAGTGCTTCAATCGCTACTGCCGCGATGACGCCGTTTGTTCCAGGCGCAGGGCCACCGCCAACTAAAATTCCAATTTTCTTAATAGACATATTTTTTAGGAAAGGATGCCGGATGCAGGAATTAGGAGTTAGGGCGGCGGGTTAGGCACAAGCCAAATCCTGGCTCCTAATTCCTAAATCCTTCTTCAAGCTCCCGATGTGCTGTCAACGCACAGGTATTCAAATTTGCTGCGAAATTCTCCGACTGACATTTTTGCAGCCTCGGCTAATTTCTCGACCCAGGCGGAATATTCAAAATCTTTATGTTCAAGTCGGAGCATATATTCGCGTGCGACACGATAGCCTTCGCTGCGAATATCAACGTTGCGGACTTTCGTTTTGTTGGTGACCGGATCACGAAGGTCTTTGAAATACATCGGCACAAGCTTTCCCCCCTGCACCGTAACCATCGCACCACTGCCGCCGCCAACTAAAAATTTGATTGCGCTGTAACCGAGGTCGCGGCAATACGCCGCATCATACGGAATTGGGTCGCAGCAACGCAGTTCATAACCGATATTCTTATTCGTGAGCGTTAATTTTATGCCGCGTTCTAAAAATCGGCTTTGGACTTCGACTTTGACTTTGCGGGCGAGGTCAACTTCGGCAAACCGAATATGCCCGTGTTCATCGCGCTCGACATCTTCCAGATCGGCGAGTTCCTGCGGATCAAGTTTTTCAATCACGCCTTCCGCCAGAATCACGACGCCATAATGTCTGCCCATCGCACGGCGCTTAATAATCGCGCCTTCAACAATGTCACAGATATTTGAGAAGGGAACTGTCTCCTGCTCAAATTCTTCGCGGATCAGGGTCAGTGTCGCGCCTGCCGCTTTGCCAATGCCGAGCGCCAGATGTCCGGCCTGTCGTCCCATCGCCACCACGATGTACCAGCGTCTGGTTGAACGCGCATCTTCCATCAGATTGCGCACCAGTTCGACGCCGACATGACGCGCCGTTTGAAAGCCAAACGTCGGAATATGATTCGGCAGCGGCAAATCGTTATCAATCGTTTTCGGAACGTGGACGGTGTGAATTTGCCCACCGGATTTTTCGGCGACAAAACTTGACGACAACGCCGTGTCATCGCCGCCAATCGTCACTAAATGCGTGACGCCGACGGAACGCAGCGTGTCAATCACGGCCTTCATTGATTTTTCCGATTTGGTGGGATTTTCGCGGGCTGTGCCAAGTACCGAGCCGCCTTTCAAGTGGATGCGAGACACGTCTTCAATAGCCAATTGCCGAATGTGCGAGGAGTCCTCGCGCACCAGCCATTTAAAACCATCCTGCACGCCCACGACCTCAAAGCCCTGATTGATCGCTTCGATAGCTGCCGATGAAATTACAGCGTTGATGCCCGGAGCCGGGCCGCCGCCAACAATAATTGCTAATCTGCCAGAGGACATTTACGGGTCTCCTGCCTGGTTACTTGAAATAGGTTAGTGAAATAAACTACGCATTGTAGCGAAGGATTCAGGATTTGACTAGCGAGGCGCTGAGCTGTAATAATTTGTTGTCTGTGCTGCGAATAATTATTTGGCTGCAAAAGAAGAAAAAGAAAAATGCCGACTGAACCCTGGCTCAAGGGCGCGAAAACTGAATCCGCCGCCGAACCTGTTGCCAGCGCGAATCATTGCATCAATGAAATCATTGCGTATTTGCCCGCTGTACCGGAACAGGAATTTTTAGCCGAATGATTCAACGCCCTGCGTACCCAGGGTGTTGTCTTACTCCGCAAGTAGTTTCCGATGTTCACCAAAGGCCGTACCTAAACCCTGGGCTAAGCGATCATGCAGCGTTTGCATTTTGGCATACAGCACAACGTTCGCGGCATTGGGTCTTGCTCGCGTGGCTTCATCCAACGCTAAATAGCGATCACATAAATCTTCAATGTTTACAGATGTCCCGGAATGTTTGTGAGACGCCCAAGTTGCCTGAATTGCCGCGCCGACGGCTGCGCCTTCTTCGCTGATGGTGCAAACGACTTCGGCGTTGAAGACATCAGCCATGATTTGCCGCCAGACTTTGCTTTTTGCGCCGCCGCCGGTCGCACGAATTTCTGTCGGCTCAATCCCTAATCCACGCAAACGATTCAAGCCGTAATTTAATCCCAGCGTCGTTCCTTCCATCGCGGCGCGCGCGAAGTGAGCGACGGAAAAAGTTTTCGCGCGCAAGCCAAAATATACGCCGGTTCCGTCGGGCGCGTTCGGCGTTCGTTCACCTTCAAAAAAAGGAATCAGCAACAAGCCGTCATTGCCGGCGGGAACGCTCGCCGCCGCTTGCGCCAATTCTTCATGCGAAAGTTTAAATTGTTCGCGCACCATTTCTGTGGCTACCGTCACATTCATCGTGCAAACCAGCGGCAACCATTTTCCGGTCGAATCACAGAACGCCGCGACTTCGCCTTTGGGATCAATGACAGGATGTGCCGAACACGCGTAAATAGTGCCGGACGTGCCGAGGCTGACCGTGACGACGCCGGGTTTGACGTTGCCTGTGCCGATGGCTCCCATCATATTGTCGCCGCCGCCGGAACTGACCATAACGAAATTGCTCAGCCCGAATTCATTGGCTAATTCTTCGCGCAACGTTCCGGCAATGTCATCAGCATTGATGAGTTCGGGAAGCATTTCGGCGATGCGCGGATCAATCGCGTTGATGGCGGCTTGCGACCAGCCACGATTGCGCACATCCAGCAACGCCGTACCCGAAGCGTCGCCATACTCCATTGTTTTGTTCCCCGTCAGCCAGAAATTAATGTAATCGTGCGGCAGCAAAATTGCCGCGAGCCGGGCATAATTTTCCGGCTCATGATTTTTGAGCCAGAGAATTTTTGAAGCGGTAAAGCCAGCCGGAACGCCATTGCCTACGGCGGCGATAGTTTGCTCAAGTCCGCCAAGTTTATCAATGATTTCATCGCACTCCGCCGTCGTTGCCGTGTCACACCAGAGCTTCGCCGGACGAATCACTTCATTATTTGCATCCAGCGGCACGAAGCCGTGTTGTTGTCCCGAAACGCCAATGCCTTTGACCTCTCTGCGATCAATCCTGGCTTTCGATAAAGCTGCACTGATCGTTGATTTGACAGCGGCAATCCAGGCAGACGGAAGCTGTTCTTTATGTCCGGCAGGCAAGTTTGGCAGCAAATCATAAGACGCCGAAGCCGACGCGATTACGTCACCCGATTCTGCGTCGAGGATGATTGTTTTTGTGCTTTGTGTGCCGCTGTCAATGCCAATGAAATATTGAGTCATAATTATGTTTTAGCAATTCGTACTTGTGCTGTGGCGAAAAGGAAACAGGCCTGCAGGTCTTCTTCTACTAAACCATCGTACTCTTCCAATAGCTCTTCCTTCGTAGCTCCATGCGCAAACAAATTGAGCATATACTCAACTGACAGGCGTGTCCCTTTGATGACAGGCTTGCCTGCTAAAATTTTGGGATTGAGCGTAATTCGTTGCAATAATTGTTCGTCCTGCATAAATGCCTCCTATTTCTCCGCCACACAAGGATTCCGCAAAATCCCCAGGCCTTCAATTTCGACTTCATACACGTCGCCATCTTTCAATAGCACAGGTGGATTGCGAAAGACGCCGACGCCTTCGGGAGTGCCGGTTGCAATCACGTCGCCTGGTTCCAGCGTGATTCCTTCCGTGATGAAATGGATTAGTTTCTGGAGCTTGAAAATCAATTTGCTCGTGCTTGACGATTGCATCGTCGTCCCGTTCAGGCGGCCTTCGATTTTTAAATTATGAACATCGGCGATTTCATCTTTCGTCGTGATGAAGGGGCCAATGGGACAGAACGTATCCTGACCTTTGCCGCGAATCCATTGCTTGTCACCGAATTGTAAATCGCGTGCGCTCACGTCGTGCAACGGCGCATAACCGAACACATAATTCAGTGCGTCTTCCTCACTAACTTTTTTGGCGCGTCTGCCAATGATGACCGCGAGTTCGGCTTCGTAATCCACCTGTTTACTATGGCTCGGCAACACAATATTGGCGTTGTGCGCGTTCAGCGAACTAGGCAATTTCATAAATACCATCGGCGATTCGGGCAGCGCTGCACCCTGTTCCAACGCGTGATCCAGATAGTTTTGCCCAATCGCCAGAATCAAGCGCGGATTGATGGCGGGTAAATATTCAACGGCATCGAGCGCATACGCCGCCGTCGCCGTCGCCTCATTCAGCGCTTTGGAAATTGTATTAAAGCGATTGATGGCGTCAATCATATTGGGCGCGATGTCCGTGACATCAACGATTACCTCGCCGCGCAGGACGCCCAGGCGAGGAGTATCAGAGTGTTTGGTTTTGAATTGTGTAAGTTTCATAAATATTGTTCCTGAAATTTTAGCGGTAGTTCGCGGGCTAATAATTATTCCGCAGTTTCAAATTTTCTGCGTTGAAATTCATCGAAGGTGACTGCCAAAACAATCACTGAGCCGATAACGATTTTTTGAATGAAGGGTGAAATACCCAATAAATTCGCGCCGTTTGACAACACGCCCATAATTAACGAGCCAATGATTGTGCCGACAACTGTGCCTTGTCCACCGTTCAGGCTCCCGCCGCCAATGACGACCGCCGCGATCACATTTAATTCGTAGCCTTCGCCGGCGGTTGGGACGCCCGTAATCAGGCGCGCCGTTTCGATAGCGCCGGCCAGTCCGGTCAAAGCTCCGAGAATGCAATAAAATAAAATCTGATAGCTTGCAACCCGAATGCCGGCATAACGCGCAGCTTCAATGTTGCTGCCAATCGCGTAACAATATCTGCCGGATTTGGTGCTGGTCAAAACGAAGTGGATAATTAGCGCAATGGCGACCACAATCAGCAACGGCGCCGGGATGCCAAGTACTCTGCCTTCGGCCAGCTTGCCAAAATTTTCCGGCAAATTGACGACGCCATTTCCATCCGTAATTAACAAGGCAATGCCGCGATAAATTCCCAGCGCTCCGAGCGTGACAATGAAGGGCGGAATCTTTAGCCTCGTTACCGCCAAGCCGTTGAGGAAACCGCCGAGTAATCCGACCAGCATGGCGATAAAAATACCCGCTAAAATAATCCCAGGCGATTGTCCTTTGTTGGTCATAAACAAAGCCCCGCAGCATCCGGCGAGGGCGAGTAAGGAACCGACAGACAGATCAATCCCGCCGGAAATCATCACCATCGTCATGCCCATCGCCATTACTGTAATGACGGCGGTTTGCCGTGCGACGCTGGCTAAATTGCCAGGCGAAATAAATTGCGGCTCGATAATCGCGACAATCAGACACAGTACAAGCAGGCTGATAAAGGGGAGAAATCGTTTGATAAATTCGGGCATAGTTAGGTTATGACCTGGTTAATCTGGCTCGGATCAGCAGTAACGCGCCAATCCCAAACAGTAAAAATGGCGTGTAAACAGAACCAAAAGATGTTCTGCCCGTGAAGTATAAAACTCCTAAAATTGTTGCACCAAGACAGCAACCCAGACCAATCAGGTGGATCGCTTTGGAAATCATAAGTCAGGCTCCTGCGGTAAATCCCTGGGTACGCAGGCATCCTGCCTGCGTTTGTCGTTCCTGCTGCTACACGCAGGGAGGATGCCTGCGTACCCAGGGGTTAATCTTCGACTGCTGCGTGTTTTAAAATTTCTTCCTGCGTGGTTTGCCTGGCATTCAATTCCGCGACCATCCGTCCGCGTCGCAACACTAAAATTCGATCTGCCATGCCGAGCAGTTCCGGCAGGTCGGAGGAAACCATCACGACGGCGGCCCCGGCTTCGGCCAGCTCATTGATTTCGCGGTAAATTTCTGACCGTGCCGCGACATCAACTCCGCGCGTCGGTTCATCCAGCAAAAATACCTGTGATTTGGCGAAAAGCCAGCGCCCCAGCAAAACTTTTTGTTGATTGCCGCCGCTCATCCGGCCCACAATTTTCGTCGGGGAAGGCGGTCGAATGTGCAGCTTTTCGATGTATTCAGTCGCCGCCGAATTTTCAGTTTTGCGTTGTAACCTTCCGCCTGAAAGCAGCGCTTTGACATTTGCCAAAGTCAAATTTGTAGCGAGCGGTAAATTCAAGCATAGTCCCGTGCGTTTGCGATCTTCGGTAAGGAGGCTCAGGCCATGTTCGACGGATGTATGCGGCAGCGCGTGATTAATATTTTTACCAAGCAAATTTATTTCGCCACTTACGGCTGGTTGTGTCCCGAAGATGGCCTCAACTAATTCCGTGCGTCCGGCTCCGGCTAATCCGGCAATGCCCAGAACTTCTCCTGCTCGTGCTTCAAAATTGATGTTCGTAAATTTTGGCGGACGGTTCAGGTTCGTGACACTCAATTTCGTGGCGCCAATTTTGGCGTGTCGCGGCGGGAAAATTTCTTTCAACTCACGCCCGGCCATATGTTTGATAACTTCGTCCGTATTCAGCGTTCCCCACTGACCTGCATAAACGGTGCGGCCATCGCGCAAAATCGTGACCTGATCGGCAATTTCGTCGAGTTCTTCCAACCGATGCGAAATGTAAATCACCGCCAGTCCCCGCGCCTTTAAATCACGAATCAGGCGAAATAATTCGGTTACTTCGTGTGACGTGAGCGATGAAGTCGGCTCGTCCATCATGATTACTTTTTTCGCTTCGACAATGGCGCGGGTAATTTCGACCAGTTGCCGTTTGGCTGTGCTGAGACTGCCGACCCGCGCCCGCGGATTAAGCTTAAAGCCATAATCGTTAAGCAGCGCCGCCGCCTTTTCGTGCAGCGAATTTTGATTGATGATGCCGAGCGAAGAAACAGGTTCACGACCGAGAAAAATATTTTCGGCGACTGACAAATGGGGAGCAAGCGAAAGCTCCTGATAAATCATGGCGACGCCGTGTTTGAGAGCATCAGCAGGGCGTGAAAATTTGACCGCTGCTCCATCAATGATGATCTCGCCGGCGTCCGGCTGATGCACGCCCGCCAGAATTTTCATCAGCGTGGATTTGCCCGCGCCGTTTTCACCAAGCAGGGCAAGGACGGCGCCTGACTGAGCTGTAATCGTGACATCAGTCAGGACAGTATTGCCAGCGAAAGCTTTGCTGATCCCGCGCATTTCAAGCGCAGTTTGGGGCGACGGCATATTGTAAGTAGGGGTGAAGGATGCGGGATAAGGGATGAGGGGTGAAGGGCGTTTATGTTCATCCCTCATCCCTCATCCCTCATCCCTTGATTTTAGTGTTCACTGCGATCACTTTTGGATTGCAAATAGACAATGTAGCCAATTGCAAACGCCACGGACACGACAAAGATTGCGCCGAGTAATCCGGCGACGCCCAGCGCTGCGATTGGTTGAAGTAACGATTCTGTATCACCTGCAAACATGAAATTATTGATTCCTTCCTGAAATGATTTGAAAATTCCTGACCAGACTCTGCAGCCAGGTCGTTGACCGGATTATAGCAACAATGCGCTATTTCGCTAACCCCTGAATGCAATTTGCTTACTTCGCTAATTTTTGCATCTTCGGCGTATCCATATTTTCTTTCGTCAGCAATTCAACGCCGGTGTCAATTCGTCGTTCGACCGGCTTGCCATTTTTATGATTGATAACTGCCTTTACGCCTTCATAGCCCATTTTATAAGGGTCTTGCAGCACGAGCGAATCAATGATTCCAGCCTTTACTCCTGCAACAATATCAGGGCTGGAATCAAAGCCGACGAGCTTGACTTTGCCCTGTACAGCTTTGACGTTGATGGCTCGTAATGCGCCGACAGCAGATGATTCATTGGAGGCGAAAATCCCGTTCAGGTCAGGAATACGCGTAATAAAATCTTCCGCTTTGTTGGCGGATTTGGCGCGGTCTGCGCCGCCGTAATCGAAGGCCACAATTTTGATATTCGGGAATTTCTTTTCGATGGTTTCTTTGAAGCCCTTTTCGCGCTCTTCGGTTGAAACAGAGCCTGTGTCGTTTGCCAGGATCGCAACTTTTCCTTTGCCGCCCAAAATTTCTGCCATCCTTTCCGCCGCAATCACGCCGCCTTTAAAATTGTCCGTAGAAATATACGACACGTAATCTTCCCACTTAATCCCCGAATCAATAATCACAACGGGAATACCCGCTTCTTTCGCCTTTTTGGCCGGATTGACTAACGAGTCACCAGAGGAGGGAGCCAGCACGATGCCATCTACTTTTTTGTTGACGAAATCCTCAACGATATTGATTTGCTGGGTGTAATCAGTTTCTTTGGCGGGGCCTTTCCAGATAATTTCAGCGCCGAATTCTTTTCCGGCGTCATCGGCTCCGGCTTTAATCGAGAGCCAGAAATTATGTGACACGCCTTTGGGAATGACGGCGATTTTGGGTTTCCCACTGCCTCCGCCTGAACCTGCGCGATTGCAGGAAAGAGCGAGAAGAGCGATGGACATTACGAGGGAGAGAAGAAATACGAGTTTTAGTTGTTTCATAATATTTAGCTGGAGAACCCCGCTCGCTACGGCTTGCGGTACTGGACCCTGAGCGGTAGCGACGGGGTGCTTTTTAATCCTAAGTTGTTGAGAACTGCTACGCCTATAATTCAATCAATAATTCGGACAGTTTCCGTTAGTGGTTTTATGAATTGCTACGAGTTAATGTTCTTTGAAAAACAACTACCGTAAGCCGTAGGGCAGGCTGTGAGCCTGTCCCAACAAACTAACAGTCTGTTATTACGATTTTTTATTACTGCCTTTTCTTTTTCAATCACCATTAACTCGTGGCATGTTCTGCATCATTACACATCCAAATCTGCCGTATCCAGTTTTCCCGCCTGATGCAATAACGCAAAACGCGCAATCGTATCTTTCACTCCATCTGCCAGCGACGTATGCGGGATTTCACCCAGCGCCGCGATAATCGCTGCATCATCCAGTTCCGCCGGAATCGGCATCACGTTGTCAGCGTGTGTGATCGTCCCTTTCGCGTCTGGAATTTCCGTTTCAATGGCGGTTACAATGTCAGCAATCGCTGCCGTCTCACCGTGCAAATTGAAAGCAAATGCGCCTGGTGCTTCAGCATTTACCGCTGCGATAAAAGCATCGGCGCAATCGGCGACATAAAGAAAATCTGTGCGTCCGCCAAAGCGAATGTGAAAGGGACGCCCGACGACGGCGGCTTTCATTGCTTTGGTCGGATCCGAAGTCATCCCTACATCGCGCCCTGTTCCGTACACCGTCAACGGTCGCAGGCCAATGCTGCTGATGCCATTGTCCTGAAAATAAATGCGTGCGTTGTCTTCGTTGCAGCGTTTGAAGGCGCCGTAATGATTTTGCGGATTGCCGGCCTTGTCTTCGCTTTGCGCCGTGCCGTCATCAGGATTGCCGAAGACCGCCGCTGAACTCGCATACGCAATGCGCTTTATTTGTCCGCCCGAATGCAGCGCGGCATTGAAAACATTGATCGTGCCAACGACATTAATCATCGCGCCGAGGTACGGATCGGCTTTGCAGGTCGGAACCTGAACGCCTGCCAGGTGAATGATGTGTGTGATGGCGTGCTGTTCGATGAGCGGTGGCAGTGTCGTCGGAGAAGTAATGTCGCCCGCCTCAAATTTTGTGCGTTCGATTTCTTCTTCGTCCATAATCAGGCGCAGCCGTCGCGGGTCAGGGCTGCGATCAAACATGATGACGCTGCCTGCGTTCGCCGCCAGCAATCGTTTGACAATCCATGCGCCAATAAAACCATGCGCCCCAGTAATCAGGTAATTTTTGTTATCCATTTTGTGTCAGATGTTGATAAAGTAAAGCGAGCGAATCATAACCTTTAGTTATTTTCGTGTCACGCGAGTTAGCGTGAAATTGCAAATTGGACAGACTAGCGCTTGACGGCAACGGCGCCAATAATTGACTATGCACGATCAAAATTTATTGATAATTTAAATTGCCTTCACCACTGAACGAGGATATTTGATGAAAAGCCTTCTCTTATTTTTTGCCCTGATAATTTTACTTGCAACCTTTACAGCCTGCGATAATTCCGCGCCTGCGAACTCTTCGCCTGCGGCGACGACTGCAACCGTTCCATCTGCAAGTTTTCCTAAAGAAGAAGCCGAAAAATTGATCAAACGGCTGGCGACGCAGGACGGGTGCAAAGACTCAACCGCCGAGATGCGCTTGTCGTTTATGGATGCCGACGGCAAGCCGCAACAAATGGATTTCCGCTTGCAGCGCAAATATGAAGGCAGCAAAATTTCTACATTAATGACGATTCTTGCGCCCAAAGAAGAAAGCGAAAAAGCTCTGCTGGCGTTTGAAGAAGAAGGGAAGCCCACAGATGCAATTTCGTATTTGTCAGGCTTGAAAAAAGTCGCGCATTTGAATTCGAGCAACCCGCTGAATTTTCGTGGCTCGAAAAGCTCGGTGCAGGAAATGCTGGGCATGGAGTTGAGGCAATACCAGATAAATTCATCCTCCGTCGCAAATGGAGTAATCACCCTTGAATTAAAAGGCAAAGATGGCATGCAATTGCGATGGTCGCGCATTGATCTTGCCCTGAATGAAAAAGATAAAGCACCGATAAAATTTGAACTCTTTGATGAGCGCAACGAGAAAGTGAAAACGATTCAGGCGACTGAAGTGAAAACCATTCAGAACTTCCAGACAATTACCAAAATGGAAATTGAGGATAGTAAGAATAACCAGAAACTAAAGCTGGAAACCCGCAACATCAAATATGATA
>JANMKB010000217.1:0-1682 GCA_031371805.1 Blastocatellia bacterium
CCAATGGCGTATTTGCTGGCGACGCAAACAACAATGGCCGCCAACGGAGTCTTTTTCGCCGTGACCATCTCTGAATCAATTTTAGCGTTGATTGCAATTTTATTGTTCAGGAGAGGGAAGTGGAAAACGGTTAAGGTGTAGGATGTTATACTTCGCAGCTCATGAATCAACTCACAGGCATCTATCTTCATATTCCGTTTTGCGCTTCGCGTTGTCATTACTGTAATTTTGCGACGGGTGGTTATGAATCCGAGTTGGCGCAACGCTACGTCACGGATTTATTGACTGAAATTAACTCGGCTGAAGTGACAGGAAAAATGCGAACGGTTGACACGATTTATTTTGGTGGTGGGACTCCGACTACGTTGAGCATTGCGCAACTTGCCAGCATCATCAACCTTTGCCGCGAGAAATTTACTGTTACTGATGATGTTGAAATCACTACCGAGGCAAATCCCGGTACGATTTCTTTGGAATATTTTCAGGGCTTACGCGCCATCGGCATCAATCGCATCAGCTTTGGAGTGCAATCGTTTGAT
Source organism: Blastocatellia bacterium (assembly GCA_031371805.1). GTDB lineage: Bacteria > Acidobacteriota > Blastocatellia > RBC074 > RBC074 > JAFDVL01. The sequence goes on from JANMKB010000217.1 coordinate 540, forward strand.
GATGCAGAATTGAAAATGATTGATCGTGCGCACACTGCCGATGAAGCTGGCGAGGCTGTAAAACTGGCGCGGCAAGCGGGTTTTCAAAATATCAGCATTGATTTGATTGCGGGTTTGCCGGAGCAAAAAATGTCCACGTGGCGACGCAATCTTCAGGAAGCATTTGCGCTCGCAACGGAACATATTTCGGTTTACCTGCTGGAGCTTTACAAGGACGCGCCGCTTTTGCATCGCATCAAGCGCGGCGAATTACACGCGATTGACGAAGACCTGACCGTTGAGATGTATTATGCGCTGGTTGACGAGGCGGACAAGCACGGGTTTGCACATTACGAAATTTCCAATTGGGCCAGGCCAGGTTTTGAATCGCGGCATAATTTAAAATACTGGACAGGTGCGCCGTACTGGGCCTTCGGAGTTTCCGCCGCCGGATATGACGGGCAAACGCGCTGGACAAATACGCGCAACATCAACGAATATTTGCAGCGCATCGAAAGCGGAAAATCTCCGATTAGCGAACGCACTGAATTGACCGCAGATGACCAGCAAAGCGAAGCAATCTTTTTACAATTGCGCTTGCAGGGCGGCGTAAATTTATTGTCGCATCAACAGCAATTTGGCGTTGATGTGAAGGCTCGTTATGAGGATGAAATTGCTCGCCTGTGTGAAGCTGAATTAATTGAATTTGAAAATGATACGATGCGAATTTCCCGCGCTGGCAAGGTGCTGGCGAATGAAGTTTTTCAGGCGTTTGTGTAGTTACCAAAACTATTTGAATAAGTTGTAAAGGAAGGAATTATGGTCACCAAAGCGCGCATGATAATTTATTTATCTGCTGTATATTGGGCTTTTATCGCTACCTCGATAGCACAGCCAAATATTTTATCATGCCGGAATTCCCACCTTGACCAGGACAAGCCAATTGTATTTCTGACTTACATAAAAAAGGAAATAATAGTCAATAGTGATAAAAAGAAAGAGAAAAAGCTACTCATTAAACTAACAAACAACTCGTCAGGTAATATTCAGTTAACCACTCCTGATGCTGTTTCAGTTCTGAGTCGCTACGAAATTCCAAGAGACGATAAAGGAAAGCCCCTCAGGCTAAAACGACGGGAAACTGAACTTTTTCAACCAGACTTC
>JANMKB010000236.1:0-23272 GCA_031371805.1 Blastocatellia bacterium
CAAGCGCGACCTATCATAACAATCAATCGGTGTGCTGTATAGCAAATAGCCAGTAAGGGGGAAGGGGTTGTCACGGCACAAAAGTAAATCTATTAGCAAGGTGATTAAAAAATAAAACCTCAAACCGCAGGCGGCGAACAAAACGTCCACTACCTAAAGTTTGAGGTTTTATTGCAAGAATTTACTGCCACGATGAAGGCGGTGGCGGTGGTGGTTCATACCCGCCATAATTTGGTGGTGGCGGCGGTGTGTAAGTATTGTTGCTCATTGTTCCATCCAGGCCAAAACAATCACGATAGGCACAGGCATTGATCAGAAAAATCAGCGGATAGGCAACCAACATCCCAACACAACAGGCAAATACGCCCGCCATCGGAATAAGGAATTGAACAACAATCGCAAAGAGGGTAAACATAACGAGGTTTTTCTTTGCCACCTCAATACTTGCTGACATGGCATCAAACATGCCCAGGTTACGCTCCACAATGAGCGGGAACGTAAACATGAAAAGTCCTGCCACAATGAAGCCTGGAATCAGGCAGAGGATTGTCCCGATGCCTTGTAATATACCGATAATGATCGCTGCACCCAGTATCGGCCCCAAATATTGAAACGTTCCAGCTATATCACTGACGCTGACTTGCTCGCCGCGCAATTGCTTAAACGCGGCCTGGTAAAAGCCGGCTGAAAGTAATGCTGAAACGACGGAAAAGACAACCTGGAAGACCAGCCTGACAAGTATTGATGCGCCACCAGCAAGCGCAGAAATTCCATTCGCGTCCCGACCACGCGAGGCAGCAAATTGTGCCCCGAAAATGAAGGCATAAAAGGGAATTGAGATCACAATAAAAACCACAGCAGCAACTAATGCCATTACGACCCAGTTCTGCCATTGTTTGATAAATAATTCCCAGCCCTGACCAATCCATTCCCAGCGTACCTCTGATTTATTCGGTTGATACATTATGTAGCTCCTTTGATTTATCCCTCGCAACACTGAATGCCGTGAGATTTAGTTGCCTGCTTGCCACTATGAAAATGGCGGTACTGCCTTGGCGATTAAAGATTATTGGATTTGTTTCTTAATTCCGTCCGTATTTTCTGCACTATTTGGGGAAGCTTTACTATTTGTTTCGGTCAGATATTCACGCATTGTTTTGGCGTAATGCGGAAAAACGATTTCAGGCTCTTCCAGTTCAGGATGCCATCGTTTTTCCCACTCCAAACAATAGTAGCCTTTGTAGCCGTTATTTTTTAGTACCTGCACCGTTGTTTTCACAGGAACTTCGCCTGTTCCGGTCAATACATAACGCCGATCTTTTTCTCCGGCAATGGGCGCACGCGAATCTTTCAGATGTGTATGCCGCACAAATTTGCCCAGCACTTTGAAAGTGTCTTCAGGTTTTTCTTTGCTCAGTGTAAACGTATGATGCGCGTCCCATAAAAATCCCGTCGAAGTCATTTGCGAACCTTTCAGGATTTGCAAAAGTGTGGGGGAATCAGTGAAATCTCCGTGTGATTCAAGGATGACAGCAACGCCGCTGCCACGCGCATATTTGCCCAGTTCAAGCATCCCGTCAATGATTCGCTCGACCGTAATTCTTCTTTCTTCACCCTGCACGAGCTTATTGGGAAAGACGTGCACGTAAGGCACTTCCAGGCGATTTGCCAAATCAATGAAGCGTTTGGCTTCGTCCATTTGTTCCGCACGTTTTTTCGAGTCAGGTTCATGTAACATTGCCGACGCTCCGAGGTCAGAAATTTTCAGCCCTAACGCCCGCAAATCTTTAATGCTCGTTTTGACATTATCACCCACAAATTCTGAGCATTTCGTTAAATCCATCTGGTCTAAAATGCCCCGTAACTCAAGCGCCGCAAAGCCCCATTCAGCCGTGTTTTTCAGAATCGTTTTCCAATCCCACTTTGGACAACCGAGCGTCGAAACTGCCAGCGGTAATTTTGGTACTTTGCCTGCGGCCCAGGTGCTGGAGCGAATAATTGCGGGTGCAAGCACTGAAGTCGAGAGCGATTTGATAAATATTCGGCGAGGTAATTGAGTCATGATTATTCTATTGAATTGAGTACGCGAAACAGGCGAAAGCCACGCCCCGGTTCCATAGTTATTAGCGAATTACTGATTTATGATTGCTGTCTGATTAATTATTTCGATTTTATCACCCACGTAAATTATGCCGCCTTTGATCACGCGAGCAAACTGCCCGCAACGTTGATAAGTCGCCCTGGGTAATCGTCTGTCAATTTTTGTGAGCGCTCCACAGGGCTTACGTGCCTCGGTGATTTCAACCACTGTTATACCGATTTGTAATTTGGTTCCGACCATCAGTAAATCCAGCGCGATGCCTTCCGTGAGTAAATTTGTGCTTAGTTCTTCAGGGGATATGACAATGCCAGATGCTGCGATTTCGCGTAATGTTTCAGCCGCAAACAAACTGACCTGGCGCTGCGGTTTACGGCCTGCGTGATGATCGCCCTGCACACCGTAATCGGCAATTAATTCGACGTTGACAATGGCATTTTTGCGTGCGCCTTTTTGTGCGCCAGTGAAAATATTCGTTAGGTTGCCTGCGCTCCTCATAGCCTCAATATTTCACCAGTTCCGTCACTGCCTTCAGCACATCGTCAACCTGTGGCAAAATCGCGTCTTCTACCTCAGGCGCATAAGCGACAAAACAATCAAGCGCGGCGACACGTTTGACTGGCGCATCAAGGAATTCAAATAACTCGTCCGCAATCCGCGCCGCAATCTCTGCACCGTAACCCCATGAAATCGTATCTTCGTAAGCAACGATTACGCGACTGGTTTTCTTCACACTGGCGGCAATCGCTTCCCAGTCGTAAGGATTCAGGCTGCGTAAATCAATGATTTCGACATTGATATTTTGTTCGGCGGCTTGTTTGGCGGCGACAAGCGAACGCTGTACGAGTGCGCCATAAGTAATAATTGTAACGTCGCTGCCCTCGCGCACCATTTTAGCCTTGCCGAACGGAATCATAAAATTCGGATCGGGATACTGGCTCTTGTTATAAGTCTGGCGATACAAATGTTTGTGTTCGAGGAAAAGCACCGGATCGTCGCACCGAATGGCAGTCCGCAACAATCCGTTTGCATCCAATGCTGTCGCAGGCGCAATCACACGCCAGCCGGGAATCGAAGTGAACAGTTGCGCCCCTGTCATGCTGTGATAAATCGCTCCGCCTTTTAAATATCCACCAAACGGCACGCGCACAACCATCGGGCATTTCCACGCATTATTGGAGCGCCACCGCAGCAACGGAATTTCGTTGTGCATTTGCATGTATGCAGGCCAGATGTAATCAAAGAATTGAATTTCGACTACTGGTTTTAACCCACGCGTGGCCATTCCCATTGCCCGTCCGACAATGTTGGCTTCGGCCAGTGGCGAATTGAAAACACGCTCCGCGCCAAACTTGCGTTGCAAATTATGCGTGACTTTGAAAACGCCGCCTTTGCCTTTAACTTCGGCGAGGTATTCAGCGCGTGAGAGGTCGGCAACGTCTTCGCCAAACACGATAATGCGTGGATCGCGCTTCATTTCTTCGTGCAAACAACGATTGATGAGGTCAACCATCGTGCCTTCACCGCCGTGGAATTTGACGTTGCTTTCGGTGTCAAATTGCGCTGCGGTTGGATCAACATCAGGCGAATAAATATAAAGTTTGGCTGTATCTTTCGCGGGCTGGCCAACGGCTAAGGCGCGATCTGTCGCCTCATTAATTTCGGCATCAACTTCAGCTTCAAGGCGTTCGATTTGCGCCCGTGAAGCAATGCGATTACTGGTCAGATGCTGCGCCAGCTTTTGAATCGGATCACGTCGTGCGTCGGCCTCACGCTCTTCTTTGACGCGATAATTTTGCTCATCATCCGAGAGCGAATGTGAATAAGGGCGAACGACATGCGCGTGGACCAGCGCCGGGCCGCGCCGCTCACGACAATATTGCGCCGCACGAGAAACTGATTCGTAGCTCGCAAAAATATCTGTGCCGTCGCATTCCTCAATATACAAATCAGGGAAACCCGTCACCAGCATTGAAATACTGCCGCCAGCAGTTTGCACTTCGACCGGAGTTGAGATTGCATAACCGTTATCCTGAATCACATACAGCACAGGCAATTTTAAATTACAGGCGGTGTTGAGCGATTCCCAGAATTCGCCTTCGCTGGTCGTGCCATCACCTGCGGTCACACAGACAATTTCATCTTCCGCAAACAGCGTCGCCCGATCCTGAATCTCTTCGATCAACGCATAACGATAACCGGCTTCGGCGGCTCCGACGGCTTGCAAAAATTGCATGCCAGTACACGAAGAACGCGAAACAATATGCAGGCGCGGATCGCTCCAATGATTCGGCATTTGGCGGGCGCCGGAATTCGGGTCAGTTTTGGCCGCCACCGCACCCAGCAAATGGTCAATCGGTGGGATGCCCAGTTGCAGGCACAGCGCACGGTCGCGGTAATACGGATAAATCCAATCGTAGCCGGGCCGCAAAATTGCGCCAGCGGCAACCTGAATTGCTTCATGGCCTGCTCCGCTGATTTGGAAGTACACGACATTTTGCCGCTTGAGCTGGATTTCTTTGTCATCAATCCGCCGCGCGGTATACATCGTGCGGTAAAAATCCAGCAGGGTTGTCCGATCAAGGTTAACGCGGGGTTCGACTTTAAGGTCGCTTACTTTGGTAGTCATGGGGGTCTCAACATCTCCTTATCTTACTGTTCATACAAAGCGCCCGTTGCTTCGTTAGTCTAGCCGCAACCCCGGCATTGCACAAGTTCGTGAGAGCATGCGAAACTGCCAGTTCAAAGGTGGTCGGTGAGCGGTGGTCGGTGGTCGGTTGCAAAGCGATAAGATTACAGCGAAGCGCAAAATACCTTAATGATTACTGCAAAACTCCGTATCCAAATAACCCCCCACTGCCCACCTTTAAATCAATTATGGACAATCCACTCGGCATACTCAGCGCGATGATTACACCGGCAGTTTTAATTTCTGCCTGTGGCACTTTGATTATGTCTACGTCAATTCGCCTGGCGCGGATCGTTGACCGTGTGCGCGAATTGAGCCGTCAGATGGAAGAAATTTTTATGGGTGAAGCCGTAGATTTTTCGGACGAGCGCAGAGTCGAATTTGAGCGCCAGCTTCTGGTTCATACACAGCGTGGCAGGATCATTCAGAATGCCTTAACAGGGTTTTATCTTTCGCTGGGCTTATTAGTCGCCGCAACGGTGAGCATTGGCCTGACAGCTTTGACGCATTATGCGGCGTGGTTGCCCGCAGCGCTGGGCATTGGCGGAACGATTACACTTTTTTACGGATCAGTTTTGCTTATTGCAGAAACGCGTTTGGCGCTTGGTTCAGTCAATTCAGAAATGCAGTTTATTATGCAACTGAGCAGACTTTACCGGCAGCGTTCAGAAGATAATAATTTGCCTTAACTTTTATGAAAAATATCAATATCGTTTGCGATGGCAGCAGCCTGGGCAATGGCAGAGGCGAAACCCGTGCGGCGGCGGCGGCTGTCCTTGAATACAATGGGACGCGCAAAATCTTGGGCGAATATCTGGGCAACTGTACGAATCAGCAAGCCGAAATTATCGCCGCCTGCCTCGCCCTGGAAGCGCTCAAAGAACCCTGCCAGGTCAAACTGATTTCCGATTCACAATACGTCATCAAAACAATGAAAGGTGAATTCAAGCGCAAGACCAATCATCAATTTTGGGAGCGCCTGGATAACGCCAAAAAGCTGCACAAAATAATCTGGGAATGGACACGCGGACACTCCGGTCATCCCGTCCAGGAAATTTGTGATGAAGCAGCAAGAACAATTGCGACAGTCGGAAAAGTTGAGACGAAACAACTGGAAAAGATTTTGAACGGAGCAGCGTAGCCTGCATTTAAGAAGGCACATTTGACGTTTCGCTGGTTTTCACAATCTGGCTGTGCTCCAGTCCTTAAAATTCTTGATCAGCTAAACAGCTACTAGAATTCTATTTCAGCCAATATGTCAGAAGGTTTTTTGTGGAAGGCGCGGCTGATGGTGATGAGGCCTTCGAGGCTGGGCAAGTGAATGCCGCGCTCGATGGAACTAAGTTGCGAAACACTGATATTTGTCGCGGCGGCTAATTCTTTTAAGCCCCAGTCGCGTTCAGTACGCAGAGATTTGATGCGCTGGCCTAACCGCTCACGCAGTTTTTCGACATCGTTTTGCCCTAAGTCAAAGGCCTTGACAGCACGCTCCAACGCGTCACGCAGTTGCGACAAAGAAAACGGTTTGGTCAGATAATCGAAGCTGCGCAGTCGAAAGGCCGTGCGCATATCATCAAGGTCGGGGTAGCCGGTAATAATAATTACGCATAAATCAGGCCAGCGGGTGCGCAATTGATCCAGTACCTGTTCGCCTTTCACTTCGCCCATTTTCATATCCAGCAAAACGATGTCAGGCAGGCGCTCGGCATTGATCGTCCACATTTCATCAGGGGTTGCGCACAATCTGACCTGATGACCATCGCCTTTGAGAATATCCTCAAGGTACTGGCGAAAATCGGCATCATCGTCGAGAACTACGAGGTCAAGTTGTGGCAATGATAATTTGTTGCTGGTTGCTTCCATAGTTTGACTTATTCCGACACAGGTAAAGTGATTTCAAATTTTGCTCCGCCGCCCTCATTGACAGGACGATTGTTAGCAACGATCAAGCCTCCGTGCTGTGCGATGATTCCGGCGGTGACCGCTAACCCTAAACCCGTTCCGTTCGCATCCAGGCGACTGGTAATAAAAGGCTCGAAAATGTGTGGTAAAACTTCCGGCGGAATGCCGCTGCCATTATCTTCAATCGTGATCTGGAGCCATTGTTTTTCGTCGTCAATTACGTGGCGCGTCTGGACGCTTAACTTACCAGAAACTTTGCCAGAGTTACCAGCCCTGACAGTATCTTTAATCGCAAAGACTGCGTTCTTAAATAAATTGACGAATACCTGCAACAACTTTCCAGCATTGCCGATTACTGTATCTGTCTCGCAGGCTTGATTATTGAATGCAAGCTTAAGGGTTCGTACCTCAATGCTGACCAGTGACCAGGCTTCATCCAGCAACGGTTGGATTTTTACGGGTTCCATCGTTTGCGTGCGGGCGCGGGCAAAATCAGTCAGGCTTTCGCTGATACCGCGTAAGCGCTCGGTCACGCGCAACATTCTTTGCAGGCGCTCTTCGTTGTCGGGGCGGGCACAGGTTTCGATCATTTTTTCCAGTGAGCCGTGTAACACCGCGAGCGGAGTATTGATTTCATGGGCTACGCCTGCGCTCATCAAGCCGATGCTGACAAGGCGATCCTGACTGGCAAGATTTTGTTTCGCAGTTTCCAAAAGATGGTTCTTGCGCTTGAGGTCGTTGGTCATATTTTCCAATTGTCCCAGCGCGGTTTTCAATTCCTCTTCGTGTTGTCGCAACAATTTCACGGTGGCATTTCGTGACCACATAATCTGACCAATTTCGTCGCCGGAAAGATAACGTTCGGCAATTAATTCCTGCCCTCTGGCATCGGCTTGTAAGGCTTCGTCCGCACGTAAAATGCGCTGAATCGGATGATAGACATAACGTGGCAGGATAAATATTTCCAGCGCAATGACAGCCAGCGCGTAAACCGTCAGCAACGCCAGTCCCAGCATCCAGCGCAGCCGCCGCGAGAGTTGCACAAAATGTTCTGAGTTAAGAGCAACCACCTGATACGTCTGGTCAGTCGCATCAAAACGGATCAGCCGAAATGTCGGAATAGCAGTGCCTGTCATTATCACACGATCACGCCACAAACGGCCCGGATGGTCGTTCAGCCAGGTGCGCATTTCCGGCGTGATAATTAATTCCGCGTCTTTATCGTCGAGAATCGTAAAGCGATCCGATTGCACACTTCTGACTGCACCGGGATAGAGGGCAAAAACCTGGGCTAATAACTCGGCTTCCTGTTGCGCCGAACGCGCGGCAATCTGGGTGAGTGGAGCGCGTAAGGCCAGATATAAGCTCAGTACTAAAATTAAAAAAAAGAGATTGTGCAACACAATCAGTTTGCGCCGAATCGGGAGGCTTGCAAAAAATTTATTGACTTGCTGAAATTTCATAAACGCTGGTTATCATAGCATTTCTATCGGTTATCCTGGTTCGGGGGAGCGAGTTTGTGACACAGGCGTTAAAAAAAGTTCTATCACTGATTTGCAACTTCCAGCCGGGCATGGTATTCATAATTTGCGATTGCCCTGCTTATACGGTCTTCACCAGCGATCATCAAATAAATAACTCATAGAATCAAGATTAGCCCTTGATCGTTGTTTAGGCTTTAGTTACTTTTATCCATCTTTCGTAAGTGGGAATATACGCCCTGCTTTGCTCAACTCTCACTCAGAGCGAAGCACTTCAATTACTGTAAACTAACAAGGTTTCTGGTTGCGTCGTCATACGTCTGTCCTTGGCGTTAATACTGGAACCTCACCTGACTATCTGTTTGATAGTCCCAGACAGCAGCAAACACCATAATATTTATTCAAGTCTGGAGTATAAGTTTAATGAAGTTTCGAACAATGATTTCTGCTTTTCGTTTTCCCCTGCTTAACATTTTCCCCTGCATTTTATTACTTTCATTCCTGGCGCTTTCTGCACCGGGATTCGCTCAACCAACCCTGGATGCTGAAGAACAAGCGTTCTTAAAGCTCATCAATGATTATCGCAGCGCCAACGGGTTAGGAACCTTACAGGCTTCGGCGGCGCTGACCACTTCATCAAAATGGATGAGCGGCGATATGGCAGCAAAAGGGTATTTCAGCCATACCGACAGTACAGGACGCGATGCGTTCACGCGGATGCGGGCTTTCGGTTATACCTATAATACCTGGCTGGGTGAAAACATTGCGGCGGGATACAGCGATGCCGCGAACACCTTCACGCAATGGAAAAACTCTCCCGGTCATAATGAAAATATGCTGAACCCGAATTTCAATGCCATTGGCATTGGGCGAGTGGCAAATTTGAGCGCTTATTATCGTTATTACTGGACGACGGATTTCGGTGGGTTTGTAGATACTGTAATTTCTCCCGGAACGGTTCCGGTGGTCGCCACAGTAAGCGCCGCCAACTATGCAACAACGGTTGCGCCTGACAGCATTGTCGCGCTGTTCGGCAGCAATTTGGCGAACAGTACTTACTTCGCTCCGAGTATTCCACTGCCCATCACTCTGGGTGGAACAACCGTCAGTGTTAACGGTATCCAGGCCAGTTTGCTTTACGTTTCACCCACTCAGATTAATTATATTTTTCCGGGTTCAGTTGGTGAAGGTACGGCCACAGTGGAAGTCAAAGTTGGAACGACTCTCGTCGGTAAAGGAACGGCAACAGTTGTTAATGTTACACCAGCGCTCTTTACCATTACCTCTGATGGGAAAGGCATTCCGACAGGATATTCGACCTTTGATAATATCACCTTGAAAGCGCTGAATAACCCGGATGGCACAACGCGTCCGCTTGATGCCGGGACTACCCTGAAGCCGGATTATGTCGTGCTGTTTGGGACGGGCTTTCGCAAGCGCAGCAGCCTGAATAATGTTCAGGTCTTTGTGGGCGGTGTGCTGGCTCCGATTGATTACGCCGGATCACAGAATGGCTTCGTTGGCCTTGACCAGTTAAATATCAAGGTCCCGCCGACGACACGTGGCAGCGGCGAGACCAATCTGGTTTTTGTGGTGGATGGTAAGCAGGCGAATACGGTGCGGGTGAATATTGGGAATTAAAAGTTGGGTTTCGAGTTTCGGGTTTTGCGTTTCGAGGAGGAAACGTAGTTCGTTACTGACAAATTATTTGTGAGCCAAAACTCGAAACTCGAAACCCAGCTTAATATTTGGTCATCGTGCTATCCACCTGATCCGCCCAGGCCAGAATGCCGCCTTTTAAGTTCTGGATATTTTTGAAGCCAGCTTCTTTCAGCACGCCATAGGCCTTTGCGCTGCGTCCGCCCATTTTGCAATGGACGATAATTTCATCCTGCGGATTTAGTTCGCCCACGCGAGCCGGAAATTCACCCAGGGGAATCAGCTTCGCGCCATAACTTTCCAGATTCGAAATTTGCCATTCGTGGGGTTCGCGCACGTCAATGATCGTGAGTTTTTCGCCGTGCTCCAGTTTAGCTTTAAGCTGTGTCGGCGTGATTTCCCAATCATCGGCGCTGGCAACTTTTTCCGCCTGAGCCGGAGGCGTAATGCCACAGAATTGATCGTAATCTATTAATTCTTTGATCGTCGGATGATCACCGCAAATCGGACATTCGGGATTGCGGCGGAGCTTCAATTCCTTGAATTTCATCTTGAGTGCATCGAACAACAATAAGCGCCCGATTAAAGTCTCGCCCTGGCCAATAATTAACTTGATCGCCTCGGTTGCCTGAATGACTCCGATGATGCCTGGTAAAATCCCCAGGACTCCGCCTTCCTCGCACGAAGGAACTAAGCCCGGCGGTGGCGGTTCAGGATAAAGACACCGATAGCAGGGGCCGCCAACCTTTGGATAAAACACCGAGGCCTGACCATCAAATCTGAAAATAGACCCGTATACATTGGGTTTGCTGAGCAGTACGCTGACATCATTGGCTAAATAGCGCGTCTGAAAATTATCCGTACCATCAATGATGACATCGTAATCCTGCGCAATCTGGAGCGCGTTATCGGCGCGAAAAGCTACTTCGTAAGTATCAATTTGAACATGGGGATTGATGTCAGACAGGCGCTCTTTCGCAGACTGAATTTTTGGCCGCCCGACATCTTTTGTGCCGTGGACAATTTGGCGTTGCAGGTTGCTGTAATCTACGACATCGAAATCAACCAGGCCCAACCGCCCGATGCCTGCCGCAGCCAGATACAATCCCAGCGGTGACCCTAACCCGCCAGTGCCGATAAGCAAAATGCTGGCGGCTTTGAGCTTGCGCTGACCTTCCATTCCGACCTCCGGCATAATCAAATGACGGCTGTAACGCGCAACCTCTTCTTTGTTAAGCTCAGGCAGTTCTGTGTTTTTTTTTAAAGCCTCTTCCGTCGCCACGCCACCCGCAATCGAAGGGATGATGCTAATATCGTCCTCTTCTTTAATTGGCGTGTCCTCTTGTTGCTGATAGCGAATGTCTTCATCGTTGACATAAACATTAACGAAACTGCGCAATTTGCCGTTCGCATCAAACAGGTGTTTTTGCAAATCAGGATATTGCGCCGTCATACTTGCCAGCGCTTGTTTGATGATTGTTCCCTGCACTTCGATGAACGCCTGTTCACCGGCATAACGGCGTAGTGCAGTCGGAATAGCAATTTTAGGCATGATGATTTCTCCAATAAAATATTACACAGAATTCGATTATAAAGCCGACAAATTTTAGAACTTCTCGCGGGTTTTCTTTGGCAATTTTGCCCGCACCATTTCGTAAGAATTTTTGATTAACTCCATGAGTTCTTCCGTTCCCAGAGCATCATAGCTTTGCAAGGCAACCCAGTGATAGCGTGCCACATAAGGAGCCGGGCTAATATTTTCACGCTCAATCAATTCGGCAAAAACTTCTGGTGTGCATTTGCATGAAAGCCTGGTCGTTGCTGCCGCGTCCAGACTCATGCCAGCGAATATTTTCCCGCCGATGCGAAAGAGTAAATCATTGCCCCACTGAATGTCTTCGGTGGCGTGTGGCAACGACAGGCAATATTCACGCAGGGTTTCGATGTCCATAAGTTAAGCCATTATTTATCGTTCGCTATTTCTTCTTCGTCAAATTGCGAACGGTCTGTACGGACATTCCACGCACGAATTTCCTGTGCTGTTCCCTCGCGCACCGAAACGATCAGGTAAGACCATTCGATAAACGGTGCGTGATCCAGATCAAAGCCTGAAGGAATCGCCGGATGATCAGGATGCGAATGATAATAGCCCCAAACTCCCAAGCCTTTTTTAGCGGCTTCGCGTTCGGCTTTGGCATAAGCCAGCGGGCTGATCTCCACGCGATTGTGCCGCGAATCTTTCCGCACATTTTCGAGCGGCAATATTTCTCTGATGACCCTGGTTTCATCTTCCAGCACGCCCAGCAACAGCCCGCCACATTCTTCAGGAAAAGTCTGTTCGCCGTGCTGACGAATTTGATTCAGGTGTTCGTTAGTTAACTTGACGCTCATAAGTTTTAGCTAAAATCCGCCAGCTATTCCTCGTTCCAAAATTTTTCGCTCAAGTATTTACCTCCACCGTCACACAAAATGGTAACGATCACACCTTCCTCAATTTGGGCGGCAATTTGTAAGGCTGCGACTATATTCGCCGCCGAAGAAACCCCGACAAACCAGCCCTCGCGTCGCGCCAGTTGTTTGACCATTGCATACGCCTCTTCCGTTTGAATCTCAAGGTTTTCATCGGCAAGCGATTCGTCATAAATCCCCGGCACAATCGCGGTTTCCAAATGCTTCAACCCTTCCAGTCCATGATAGGGCGAATCAGGCTGCATCGAAATTAATTTTATCTCCGGCTTGAATTCACGTAAGCGCCGACCTGCGCCAATAAACGTTCCGGTCGTTCCCAGCCCGGCCACGAAATGGGTAATGCTGCCTTCTGTTTGTTCGTAAATTTCCACGGCAGTCGTGTGGTAATGCGCCTGCCAGTTGGCGGGATTATTGTACTGATCAGGATAAAAATATTTGCCAGGATGAGCTGCGACCACTTCCCGAACAGCAATGATTGCGCCGTCTGTGCCGGCCAGGGGATCGGTATAAACAAGTTCCGCTCCGTAAGCTTGCAGTGTGCGTTTGCGCTCTTCGCTGGCGTTTTTCGGGAGGAATAATTTGACTTTATACCCACGCGCCGCGCAAATCATGGCATAAGCGATCCCGGTATTGCCGCTGGTCGCGTCAACGAGAGTTTTATCTGGTGTGAGCTGACCACTGCGCTCACCTTCCAAAATCATATTGAGAGCAGCCCGGTCTTTCACTGAGCCTCCCGGATTAAACCACTCAGCTTTCGCGTATACTGCAACTCTTGGATTAGCGCTTATGTTCTGGAGTTGGAGGAGCGGTGTGTTTCCGATGAGGTCAAGCAAAGACATGCGCTGGCTGTTAGCAACAACAGCAACACGATTTGATAATGGCATAACAACAAAAATGAGCCATAAAAATTACTTTGACCCTGCTCCTGAATCTAAGGATTTAGAATTAACAACGGGGAAACTATAGACTACATATCCTGGGAATTCAACTACAGAGAGAGAGTCTTATTTTGACAATTCCGATTAGGAGTTTTTGCATCTGTGGCGGTTGCGACTGGATTTATATTGTGGCGGACTAAATAAAAGAATGCCCATCTGGATGCTGATGCTGAGGAAGATATTAAGAATAAATCCCGCCAGTGTATAGGCTCCAATCAGAAATAATTCCCTGTCCCCATTGCCCTTTAACACAAGGTTTATTTCTCCTGCTTTCCATTTGATAAAAAGATAAAGAACTACACTGATTATTGTCAGGAGAGTAAAAAGGCATGATGGCAGAAAAATCGCGGTATTTTGGGCTGATTTTGAATATTTGTTGCGTTTGGAATAATAAACAAGCAGGCCTGTTGCCTGCGCAATAATCGAAAAGATAAGGCTGATGAAGACAATTTCCTGCATGCCTTCATTTAACACTCTGAGTTCACACCATCTTCCAGGCTTTTTTCAGAAATGACCAGATCAAATCTGCCAGCGTATGGGCTGCCGCGCCAATCCACAATCCGACAAAAGCCGCCCGGAAATATTCTTTATCTGTGCGACGCCAAAAATCGCCGAGGTCTAAACTGACACGCTCGAATTCCGCGCTCCACGTAGTTTGCGTTCCGTAAAGATAACTTTGCCGCAGATATAAAACGGTTGCCGCCAGCACCGACATAATGGCGACGAAATAAAGCACGCGAAAAATCGTTCCGAAAACCAGCCCGTGCGAGAGCCGCGAACGATGGCTGGTAGACCATTGATAAGGCTTCCAGATAAAACGCAACGGCCCCCAGCGGCGATAAGGTTTGCTCATCAGATCAAGGTCCGGTCCAAACATCAAACCAGCAAACAGCATGGCGACAGTTGCGGTCGTTGCCAGCAGCAAATCGCCCGCATAATATTGCGCTCCGACAAACACCGGAGGGGCAAGTGCAAATGTGATAAGATCGTGTGTGCGTCCAGAAGGCATAGCTTATATTAACTTAAAATTAATCTTACCGGAGATTACAATCTTTGGAAACGCTGCGTTGAACGCGAAAGTTCCCGCGCTGCAAAAGGAGTCAAACACTACCCCCTATGAGCCATCATTCTGAATCCCAATCCGCCGCCCCGCAAATTACCGTTCCATATTTACAAGATCTGAAATCGCGTGGGCAAAAGATTGTTATGATTACGGCGTATGATTATCCAACCGCACGTTTAGCCGATGAGGCAGGTTGCGATTTAATTCTGGTCGGCGACAGTTTGGCGAACACCGCGCTGGGTTACGAAAATACTTTGCCTGTGACTTTGGATGAAATGCTGACCGCTACGAAAGCCGTGCGACGCGGTACTAAACGCGCACTGATCGTTGGGGATTTACCCTTTGGTACTTTTCAACTCAGCGACAAAGATGCAGTGAGCGCGGCTATCCGATTTGTCAAAGAAGGAGGCGCGGAAGCAGTCAAAATCGAAGGTGGACGCAACCGCTTTGCACTGGTCAGGCAACTGGTTGATAACGGCATTCCGGTGATGGGGCATATTGGTTTGACGCCGCAATCGGTCTTGCAAATGGGCGGTTACAAAGTGCAGGGCAAATCGCTTTCCGCCGCACGCAGGATGCTTGATGATGCGCTTTCGCTGGAAACTGCCGGAGCGTTTGCGCTGGTACTGGAAGTCATCCCGACTTCGCTTGGTCGTTTGATTACCGAAAAAATTACAATCCCAACGATTGGCATTGGCGCCGGAGTTCATACGGATGGCCAGGTGATGGTTATCAGCGATTTGCTGGGGCTGAATTTTGGACGCTCAGCAAAATTTGTACGCCCCTACGCCGACATGAAATCAATCATCAGCAACGCCATCAAGCAATATGCTGAAGATGTGCGCCAGCAAAATTATCCTGCCGCAAAAGAATCGTATGAACTGCCCGCCGAATTAGCACAGCAAATGGAAAAGGCTATTGGTGTTGACGAAAACGAAATTCCTTACGTGATTTACGCGGATTGATGGCAACTTAAATGCCACCTGACCAGGATCGCACATGCAAATCATTACTGCTTCATCAGAGCTTCAGGATTTGACGGAAAGCTTACGCACAGAAAAAAAGACTATCGGTTTTGTACCAACGATGGGAGCTTTGCACGAAGGTCATTTGAACCTTGTGCGTGCGGCGCGTCAGCAATCTGACATCGTAATCGCTTCGATTTTTGTGAACCCGGCGCAATTTGGAGCCAGCGAAGACCTGAGCCGTTATCCGCGCAATTTGGAGCGCGATACTGTTCTGCTCAAACCGCTGGGCGTTGATTATTTATTCCTGCCAACACCGACGGAAATTTATCCTGCCGGATTTACGACTTACGTCACAGTTGAAGGTTTGAGCGAAATTCTTGAAGGCGCGGCCCGGCCCGGTCATTTTCGCGGCGTCACGACAGTGTTGATGATTCTCTTCAACCTCGTACGCCCGACCAAAGTTTTTATGGGGCAAAAAGACGCGCAACAAACTATCGTCGTGAAAAAAATGGTCCACGATTTACGCCTGCCGACAGAGATTGTCGTGCTGCCAACCACACGCGAAGCCGACGGCCTGGCAATGTCATCGCGCAATCAATATCTCAATCCAGCGCAACGCGAGGCCGCGCTTGTTTTGTTTCAAGCGCTTGGCAAAGCGCAGGAACTTTTTGCCGCCGGAGAAAGAAACGCACAAACAATTTTAGCCGCGATGAAACAGGTGATCGCTTCCGAACCGCAGGCACAGTTGGAATATATTGCTATTAACGATGCGCAAAATCTGGCTCTCTTGGATGACCTTGAAGGTCGGACAGCCCTGCTTTTACTTGCCGTTCGCTTTGGTCAGACACGCTTGATTGACAATATTATTTTGCCGTGAAGAAATATTGATGGTGAGAGAAATAAAAGCAGGCAGGCACGAATTATGCTTCAGGAAAGATCAGTAATCTCAGCTTCCGTCTCCGTTATCGCTACTTCAATTTCCTTGATTCTGGCCAGCGATTTCCAATCGCCGTAACGGAAAATCTTTGGGCGATGTTTGCCTTTTAAATCAGAAGGGCGAGTCAGCCACAAAGCCTCTCTGGGCGAAAGCTCAAGCTTGCGGCGTGCGTCCGTATATTGCGAACTGCTACAGGCCAGAATAAAAAGAGGCTGTACTGTTTTCGATTGTTCACTCATTTTCCTGCCTGCCTTTTTCTGGTGAATTCTGAGGTTGTCTCTGTTTTTATTTTTGGAACGTCTGTGCCAGACCGCTTAGCGACCTGCATAGTAAAACGTAATTCGTTATCCATAAGCAAGAGTCTACAGAAATATTACGCAAGCGTAAAATAATTATTGGGGTAAAAGCTGATTCATTGTTTCAGTTGTTGTCTTTGCTGAAGCTGACGGAGCAGGGAAGATCTGAAATCCAGAATTACGCGGGCGAAAAATTAGCCGTGTGGTAAAGAAAATAATTGGAGCTTGAATGTACAGCCGGAACTGACGAAATTAGCAAAAAAACGTAAGATACCAGATGATGAGATTTGAAGTGTAACCGTTAAGACAGCGGCGCACGTGGAAGTAATTGACATATCATCGAGGAATTCTCAAATGGAACAGACAATACATCTGGATGTTGGTTGTGAGATTATTTACGAAGTAACCGAGCCGACACCTCTGTTCCTGATGCTGCGCCCTCGCAGCGGCGCAGGCCAGCAGGTCAAACAGGAAGCCTTTACTCTCTCACCCAGCCTCCCGGTTTTTGAATATGCGGATGCTTACGGCAATCTCTGTCAACGGATGGAAGCGCCAGCAGGCCGTTTCGTTGTTCGTACAAGTGCTCAGGTGGAAACCGCTACGACAATTGATGTCCACCCCGGAGCACCGTTCACGCCTGTGCTGGAATTACCCGACAACGTAATTCAATTTCTCCTTCCCAGCCGCTATTGCCAGTCTGATCTGCTCGGCAACGAGGCCCGTGAACTTATCGCCGATGCGGCTCCAGGCTATGACCAGGTTGAGGTGATTCGAAGTTGGATTCGAGCAAATGTGGAGTACTGTTATGGGATTAGCAATGTTTCGACTTCCGCGCAGGAAACATTTACACAGCGCAAAGGCGTCTGTCGAGACTTCGCCCATCTGGGAATTGCGTTATGCCGCAGCTTCGACATCCCGGCTCGCATGGTGACCGGCTATCTGCATCAACTTAAGCCGATGGATATGCATGCCTGGTTTGAAGCTTTTGTCGGCGGGCGGTGGTATACCTTTGATGCCACGCAAGAGGAACCGCGAGGCGGACGCATCATCGTTGCGTATGGCCGGGATGCCAGTGATGTGGCGTTTGCCATGGAATTTGGCCCTGTTAACCTGCTTGAGATGCGTGTCTGGGTGGAAAGTTATGGTTAGGCGAAACGGTTTTATTCATGCTGAAAGATAAATTTAGCGGGATGAATTGCCGAACGAAAAAGGCAGAGCCGTTACGCTCTGCCTTCTAATTCTAATCTGAACGCACTTATCACCGACGCCCACGACCATTGTTGCTGTACTGGTTATAGGCTTCATAAAAGCCTCGTTCAAACCCCTGCCGATGGTAGTCATTCCCTTTGTGGTAATGACTCAAATTATTCGGTGTCCGTTGCCGATTCGTTTGGGCATCTTCGCGCCCACGATTCAAACCATCCTGATAGCCTTTTTCTATTTCCTGCCGCGCATAACTGTTATTCCGGTTGTTATACCCATCATTCCTACGATCATTACAATTGTTATAATCATCGTTTCTGCGCTCGTCACGGCGGTTGTAGCGGATCATCCTGATCCCGATCATGACGTTGCTGTTCCCATTGATCATTACGGCGTTGCTGCTCCTGATCAGCACAGTGCTGAAATGAGTATGGAGCGTAGAGTGAAACAGGCAGAATAAAAAAATACTGTTAGCGATGGATGTTATAGATGGATTTGAATCCGAACAAAGCACAGTAGCGCTTGACCAATTCTGGAATGTCGAAAAATTTGAAGAGGCGCGAACCTTACTGGTTTAGTTCCCCGGAATTCAACCTTTGTCGAAGGCTTCACCTTGTCATAATGACAATCATGCCGATGCCGGAGTGAGCGAACCATCATTTCAGGCTTTGTATTTTTGCCCTTGAAGCTCGACATATTTTATGTCGTTGCTCTTTAGTTAAGGCATCCGCCATTCAATCTGCCTCAATTTATTCCTGCTCCAGAACGTTCTGATTCACAAATGAACTATACAGTGATCCTAAATTTTTTGACTTGATGCGAAACTGACTGCGGCGTTTTGTTGTTGGTTTTCCAGAAGAAAGATTTTCTACCTTGATGCCGGGATCGTAATAAATATCGCCGTCACTCATTGCCTTCAGAAATCGGAGAAAATCTGTTCCTTCTCCCAATCTGACAATGGAACCATAAGCATAACTCTGTGATGGCGTTGTTCGTATTAATGATGGGACGTAAACTGCGAATGCGTGCTTGCGGTTCCAGTGCGCCATCAGGTCAGTGAAATTCCATCTGGCAGCAACTACGCATTTGGCATCCAGCAACTCAAGGCCACCTTGCGGGTCAACAATTTTTCCCCTGATTGCATCGTAGCCTGTCAACGTCATTGTCAAACCTGTGATAGATGTTTGTCTGCCTACAATATGTATGCCGCCAAAGTTCATCCTATCTTCACGTCCCTTCGTATCTGGATACCCATATTTCAAGATGAAAGGAATCACACCTTCTTCTTTGTAGTATCCGGCCTGTGGCTCAGGGGTCATCAACGTAATTGGTTCAGTGCCGATGTTATTAAAATTCTTAACACCGTGTTGCTTGACTTCCCACCCAAGGAAATCAGGTTCTGAGATGCCATTTGGCGTGATGCCAAGCTGCGCTTCCAGTGTGTATCCACCACAGTTTGAGCTTCGACATTCAACCGTAGTCCCGTCCGATTGCAACCTGACAGAATCAAGCCAGCCGGACAGATGGATGTCGCGAAGCTTATCCAGCAATATTTGTTTTGTAGTCTGATTATCCGCACGTTCTGTAGCTGGTATAGCAAGAAATACGCCAGCCTGATTCAGCTCAGTCCGCGCTCGTAGCTTCTGTGCCGCTTCACTCTCAGGAGCAACAACATAGCCAAGAACCTTCCCGTCATCCCGAATGCCAAGAAATAAAACCCTACCAGCCAAGCGTTGTGTCATCAATACTGATGGTGGGTGCTGACAGCCCTTGAGAAAGCCGGAAAATCTGACTTCCGGATATTTTGGATAGAGAATCAATTGCGCGTTGGGAGCTTTCCATTGTTGCCCGGATTCATCTAGCCAGTAATAATCCAGCGATGCTTTGAAATGAGGTTTGCCCGGCTCAGCATAGATATTTAATGCCGGAAAGATGTTCAGTGCTTCAAAGCCGTGACCGAAGTACGGCTGATTTTTGTTGTTATCATTTTCTGATAGTATCTTGGCAAAAACTTGTTTGCATCCCTGATCGTTCATCAGTTGCAATATGGCTGGCAGGCCAAGGAATTCAGGCATAACAACGCTCTCAGTTAAAATCTGCACCTAATCGGCAGATGGAGCCTTGACTACTTTCCAGAACTACGGTGCTTTAATTAATACTGCACTGACAGCGGTGGCATTTGCGAGAGCAAATGCCGGAGCCACTTCATCAAATCTGATCTGACTGGCGACCTTACGACTCAGGGATAACTGATCACGACTGCTCAGCGCTTCGATGATAGCCTTCGCTATTTCGGTCACTACAGGTACAACAACGGAATTCCCAAACTGCTTATAGGCTCTGGTATCACTACAAACAATCTGTTGCTCTTCGGGGAATCCCATCAATCGCGCACACTCTCGTGGCGTAAGTCGGCGGGGATTTTTTTCCTTCTGTGGAATTAATATCTCGGCTCCATCCTTATAATATCGTGCACTGAGCGTTCGAGTTGTACCATTCAAATCTGCCAGCCCGAAACCGAATCCATTGCCTTTCGCCTTATGCTTCGCGGCATAATTTTGGAGGTACTGCCACAGATGATCCGTCAGCGTGTACTTGTCGAGAACCTTCTTTTCAAGCATGTTTTTGAGCTTCGGTTTTTGATCTGCGATGGCGGGATAGCCGAATCGTTCTGCGTCACGCTTGTTGCGAAAACCTACGATGTAGATGCGCTCTCGATGTTGAGGGACAAGAACCCTGGCATCAATCACCTGCGGCTCGGGAACATAATAACCAAGCTCTTCACGCAGCGTCTGCATAATGACAGCAAAGGTGCGACCGCGCTCGTGGCTTCTCAGATTTTTAACATTTTCAAGCAGGAAAACTCGTGGTTTCTTCGCAGCGATGATGCGAGCGACATCAAAAAATAAAGTTCCCTGCGTGGAGTGCTCGAAGCCGTGCGCGTTGCCAAGCGCATTATGTTTCGTGACGCCGGCAATGCTGAATGGTTGGCACGGGAAGCCCGCAGTCAGAATGTCGTGTTTGGGAATTTCACTACCTTCGATTTGCGTGATGTCACCAGCCGGACGATGACCGAAATTGGCTTCGTATGTGTCAGCGGCGTATTTATCCCACTCCGAAGCAAAAACGCACGTTCCCCCAGCCGTTTCAAAAGCTCTTCGGATTCCACCAATACCTGCAAACAGATCAATGAACGTAAATGACATAGATGAATTTATTATTTCGGATTAATTTCAGTAGTACAAATAAAATGCCTTTCTCTCCTGAGTGCCATCATTGCCCGCACGTCCGGCGCAAAGAAGGGCATCGTCTAAAACCCTAAGTTTATTAAACTGGTACATCAAAGTGAAGGCATTTTCATCGTAAGCGCAACAACTTCTTTCTGCAAGGTAAAGACCCGCCAGAATTCACAGGCACAACTGACAATTTCCTGTGAGACTCCGGCGTGAATTCATCTCAAACCGATTTTGATTTTGTTGTTGGATACCGCCCTGCGCAAAGGTGAAGCTCTGAGCTTACTTTGGACAGACGTTGACTGGCAGTCGGGCATCATTCGTGTGAGAGCAACCATTTCCAAAACTGCCAAAGAAAGACGTGTACCAATTACGACACGGCTCCGGCGTGAACTTGAGCAACGGATGGTAGAGGCAGGGCTGCCACACGCACAAATTATGATCGTGAGTGGTCACACGGAGTCTTCGACCTTTCGGCGGTATGTGTCGGCTGATGACGATGCAATCAAACGCGCCGGACAAGCGTTGGATGCCTGGCACGCAATACCAACGGAAGTAACGCAATCAGATTATGAGCCACAAACAATGAAGGAGGTCGGTACATTAATCAAACAAGGACTAAAAAGTTTCAGCGAGCAAGCGATTAGTTCGCTCACATCATTTGAATATTTGATGACAGTCTGGGGTAATGCTTTTGCATAATATCTATCGGGAAATGGTATAAGCACTTTGATCAGCTGTGCCAACATTCCCATTTGTTAGCGCTAAAATATCTTTAATGAGTTCAGCCCAAGCTCCCTCTTTCGTTTTTTTATCATGGTGATTAATGTGAATTTCCTGCTTAAAGTCTGGTTTTAAACCTTCTTTGCGGCTAATGAGATTTCTCAGTGTCTCGCTGTTCATAATCTTATAAATGTTGAAAGGTCTTGATGGCTATAAAATCTCTGTAGGCATAATTACTCGTGACAAGCCTACAAATTGAACTGAAAGGAATTTATTTTTTAGTGGGCACTGCTTATAACGGTATGAGGATGGTAACACCTGATTAGATGCAGCGTCTGGCAATTGATATTAAGAAAAAGAATATTTCCTTGTTACCTGACTTTGGCTGTCAGCATTGCTAGAATGTTCGCATACTTATGGACACACCAATCCTAACAGACAGTCACGGTCGCGCGATTCGAGATTTGCGGATTTCGATTACGGATCGCTGCAACTTCCGCTGCTTTTATTGCATGCCGACTGAGGCGATGGAATGGCAGCCGAAATCTGAAATTTTAAGCTACGAGGAAATCATCAGACTGACGGAAATTTTTGTTTCGCTCGGCATCAATAAATTGCGCGTAACCGGAGGCGAGCCGATGATCCGCCGTGACATCGAAGATTTAATTGCTCCGCTCGCGGCAATTCCTGGCATCGAAGATTTGGCCATGACTACGAATGCACATTTTTTGCGGGGACGCGCTGAAGGCTTGAAAAAAGCGGGCTTGCAACGATTGACCGTGAGTTTGGATTCGCTGACGCCTGAGCGATTTGCGCTGCTGACAGGGCGCAACGAATTGCATCGCGTACTTGATGGTATTGATGCCGCCATCGAAGCGGGTTTGCATCCGGTCAAAATCAATAGCGTCACAATTCGCGGCGTCAATGACGATCAGGCGCTTGGCTTTGCGGAGATGGCACGGGAAAAAGGCGTTCAGGTGCGCTTCATCGAATTCATGCCGCTCGACAACGGCAAAGTCTGGCGACGCGAAATGGTGATGCCGGGCGATGAAGTCCGCGCGAAAATTAATGCCGTGTTTCCGTTGATTCCTGTCGCTTCTGAAAACCTGAGCGAGACTTCGCGCCGCTGGAAATTTGCGGATGGTGCGCCGGGTGAAGTCGGCTTCATCAATCCCGTCACGCAACCATTTTGCGGGCATTGCAGCCGCATTCGCCTGACCGCTGATGGCATGATTCGCACCTGCTTATTTTCCAACGTCGAGCACAACATCAAACGCTTGTTGCGTGGCGGCGCAAGCGATTCTGAATTAATAGATTTCATCATCGCCACGATTGAAAAGAAAGAAGACCGCCACCACATCAACGACCCCGAATTCGTGCAACCACTCAGAACGATGTCATGCATCGGCGGATAAAAATATGAAAAAAATATTCACTCGAATTTTGGCTGTAGTGTTTGTGCTTACGTTGTTAACTGATTTACAGGCGCAGCCGCAAAAGATTTCTGCCGAAGAACAAAAAATTATCAGCTACGTTGACGCGCACAAAGACGAAGCCGTTTCTCTATTGGAAAAAGTCGTCAACATCGAAAGCCCGACGCAGAATCTGACAGG
>JANMKB010000245.1:0-11395 GCA_031371805.1 Blastocatellia bacterium
ATCGAAGCTGTCATGCTTAAGAACGCATAACTTTCCTCGTCATCCCCGAAAGAGGTCATCAATGTTATCTACGTTCACCCTTGTCGCGCTGATTATCCTGCTTGCGCTTGTTTTCGATTACACCAATGGTTTTCATGACGCTGCGAATTCCATTGCAACCGTGGTTTCAACGCGCGTGCTTTCGCCCGGTAAAGCCGTCATGCTCGCCGCCTTTTTCAATTTCATTGCCATTCTGCTCGGAACAGGTGTAGCCAAAAACGTCGCCAGCGGTTTTGTGGATACCAAACAGATCAACTTGTGGGTGCTACTTGCCGCCTTGATTGGGGCTATCTCATGGAATTTAATCACCTGGTATCTGGGCTTGCCAACCAGTTCATCACACGCTCTGATTGGCAGTTTTATGGGCGCGGCGGTCGCTAAGTCGGGCTTCGAAGCATTGATCCTGAAAAATCAATTTCCGAAAGGAATCTGGGGAACATTGGCGTTTATTGTGATTTCGCCAGCACTCGGATTGCTCAGCGGATTGATCTTAATGACAGCGGTCTTCTGGATTTGCAAAAATATGGCGCCGTCACGCGTGGACAAATATTTTCGTAGTTTGCAACTTGTCTCTGCTTCACTTTTCAGCCTTTCACACGGCAGCAATGACGCCCAAAAAACGATGGGCATCATCCTGACTGCACTTTTTATTGGTGCTACACAAGATGCTTCCGTCGCGCAATTGATCGGACTGACGCCTGAAGCAGTCGCTGGAATGAAAGATGCCAGCCACATTGTAATTCCAATGTGGGTAAAATTATTTGCGTTCGCGGCGATTGGAGTAGGAACGTTAACCGGCGGCTGGCGGATTGTGAAAACCATGGGTTCTAAAATTACCAAACTCAGACCCGTTGGTGGTTTCTGTGCCGAAACAGGCGGCGCTTTGACAATCTTCCTCGCTACTTACTTTAATATTCCGGTTTCAACGACCCATACTATTACCGGAGCCATCATGGGCGTAGGCGCAACGCAACGATTTTCAGCCGTCCGCTGGGGAGTCGCGGGACGCATCGTCTGGGCCTGGGTTATTACGATCCCAGCTTCGGCTTCGATTGCAGCGATTATGTATTACGTCACCAAACTCTTTCAGTAAAATTCCGACTAACCAAATTTGAGATGAAAGAAAAGCGCCAAATCATCGTAGCAACTTTAGCGATGGTGGCGCTTTTTACTGTTTACGAATGGGCAAAAACTGAGCTTTTTCCAATGATGAGCGTGACGACTTCGCACGT
The DNA here is from genome assembly GCA_031371805.1 of Blastocatellia bacterium. Lineage (GTDB taxonomy): Bacteria > Acidobacteriota > Blastocatellia > RBC074 > RBC074 > JAFDVL01. The sequence continues at coordinate 1,272 of JANMKB010000245.1, forward strand.
CATTACAGTTATCGTAGCAGGCATCATTACGGCTATCATTGCGCGTCAGGTCATCCGGCGACAGTCACATTTAGTGACGGAGCAAAAGAATAGCAACGAACGTTTGCGTGAAGCTTTGTCAACCGCCGAACGCAGCACGAATTTGTTGCAATCTATTATCGCCTCAGTTGACGAAGGGCTTGTCATCATTGATCAGAATCAAAAGCTGTTGTTAATTAATGACGCGGCACAAGCACTGCTTGGATTACGAAATAAAGACTTTCTGCGCTTACCTGACATTACCCGCGATCCGCCCATCATCGAAGCTTTTTTGAGTGTTCTGACTAAAGGCCAAAAAGCGTCCGCGAGAATTGAAATTAATTCCGGGATCAATCAACGTATCCTGCGTCTGCAAACTACTCCGCTCCGATTTCGTGATGAAAATGTAGATGGCGTCGTGGGAGCCTTTATTGACATCACGCAGCTTGAACGCCTGGAAGGAATCCGCCAGGCCTTTCTTGCCAACGTTTCGCACGAGTTACGCACACCGTTAACTTCGATCACAGCCTACACTGAAACGCTGCTGGATGGCGGAATTGATGATCATGATAACAGCTTGAAATTTCTCAATACAATTCAACGTAATGCTGAACGCATGAAAAATCTGGTCAATGATATTTCTGAGCTTTCACTGATTGAGACAGGCACGGTACGTTTAAGTTTTGAGCAATTAAATTTGGCCGCTGTGGTCAAAGAAGTTTTCATCGGGTTAGTTCCGCGCAGTAAAAAATATCAGGTCCGGCTCCGCAACGAAGTTCCCGAAGATTTTATCGTCACGGCGGATCAACGTCGCCTGGAACAAATTCTGACGAACCTGATTGATAATGCAATCAAGTTCAATAAGCCTGATGGCGAAGTTCTCGTCACCGCAGAAATCGAAGCAGCACAAACTGTGATTCATGTTTGCGATTCCGGCGCAGGTATTCCGCTGGAGCATTTGCCCCGCGTCTTCGAGCGATTTTATCGTGTCGACAAAGCACGATCCCGTGACTTGGGTGGGACAGGATTAGGCCTGGCGATTGTAAAACATTTGACGCGCGCTCACGGCGGCGAAGCTGAAGTCAAAAGCGAGGTCGGCAAAGGCTGTGAATTTATTATCAAATTACCAAATCGAAAAATCTACCAAACTGAAAATTTATGAACACCGAAATTTCTCTGATCAAAGTCAAAAAATTACACGAACAGGCAAAACTTCCTTTGCGTGGATCAGCCTACGCCATCGGCGCAGATTTATGCAGCATTGAAGATGTGACATTACAACCCGGCGAGCGAAAATTAATTGCTACCGGCTTAGCCGTAGAAATTCAGGCAGGTTATTATGGACGTGTCGCGCCGCGTTCCGGCTTAGCCGTCAAGCAGGGCATAGACACAATGGCCGGCGTCATAGACAGCGATTATCGCGGCGAAGTCCGTGTGCTATTAATCAATCTCAGCAGCGAACCCGTGAGCTTCAATGCCGGAGATCGCATCGCACAATTAATTATCGAAAAAGCCGAGGCCTTTGATTATGAATGGGCGGAAGAATTGAGCGATACGTCGCGCGGCGCAGGCGGCTTCGGTTCAACTGGAAAATAAAGTCAAGACAGAAGCCCGCACGAAGTAAGGGCGTACTAATGAATTAATCAACGCCCTTACTTCGTGCGAGCTTCTGCATTAAACTACCATTTTGCAATTTCCAAACCATCAACCGAGGATTCCATTCATGCGACGATCTAACTTTTTGCAACTCATCACAGCTTCAATTCTTTTCCTTTCACTCGCGCTGCTTCCAGCACTCGCCCAGGATGCGGCTCAGGTACTACGACTGTCTGTCGGCTTCAACACCCTAAAAAATAGTGTCCAAATGAACGATGAAAAGAAACAACAAGTTGCCAATCTTGAAACCAAAGCCAGAACCGCGAATTCTGAAAAAAGATTCGGCGATGCGATACGGAATTTGAACCAGGGAATCGCGCTGATGCGTGGTCAGCAATGGACTCCGGCGCGGGCGCTGGGCGTTGCGGTGCAAATGAAATCCGACCGCGTGATTGCTGATCCAGGCGATAATTTAAAACTGAAAGTCACGCAAATTTTCGCGCTGGAAGAACCAGTCAAGGGCAAGCTGAATGGAAGTCTGACGATTGCTCCAGTAAAAAATAAAGACGCTGCCAAAGAGTTAAAAACACTCAACGAAATTGCGAGTGATTTTGTAACCGCTCCACTTGAACTGGAAGCAAAACTGCCTGCGCTTGAAGACGGAGAATATTTACTATCTTTAAATTTGAAACCTGTGGAAGGTGAAACAATTACCAAAACCTCGCTGCTGCAAATTATTCGTGGCTTAGCGGCGCAACAAAAATCTTTACGCGTTCGTGCAGCCGAAGCGGCAACTAAATTCAGTAGCAAGCCGGAATTACTCAACGCATTGGCAGCAGTCAATTATCAACTCTCAATTCCTGATTTAGTCAGCGCCGGACAAATTTCCGGTGCGCGAGATTTCAAAAAAGAAATTGCCACAGCTGAAAGTTATCTCAACCAAATCACCAAAGGCGAAAATCCGTTACGTGCAATGAAAGGCGATTTTCGTTGGGCGTATAAATCCGCCGTAGACAACGAACTGCAACCGTACCGCGTGTTTGTTCCGTCAAACTATGACGCAAAAAAACCGACTCCGATGGTTGTCGCGCTGCACGGCATGGGCGGTGATGAAAATAGCTATTTTATGAGCTATGACAACGGCGTCGTCAAACGTGAAGCCGAAGCGCGTGGCTATATTGTGGTCTGTCCGAAAGGTCGCGGCTCTGCTTCGATGTATATGGGCGATGCTGAACGCGACGTGCTGGATGTGATAGCCGCGATGCGCCGCGATTACAACGTAGACGCCAATCGCATTTACCTGACCGGACATTCGATGGGCGGATACGGCACCTGGTCAATCGCTCCGAAATATCCAGAGTTGTTTGCGGCGATTGCGCCGATTTCAGGCGGCGGAAATCCGCAGGCGCTCAGCAAAATCAAGCACGTTCCTGAAATCGTCATTCACGGCGATAATGACCCGACAGTCAACGTAGAAAATTCCCGCAAGATGGTCAAAGCCGCCCAGGAACTTGGCATCAAAATCAAATACGTCGAAGTCCCTGGCGGCAATCATACCGACATTGCTGTGCCTGCGATGAAAGGTATTTTTGACTGGTTCGATGAAAACCAGAAAGCGCCTAAAGCCGCCAGTGCTGGCACCAGCAACTAATGATACCTCTATCAAACGTTGCAAATTATGATAAGCTGAGCCCGTCAGCGAGGTACCAAAATCATGCCTGAACCCTTAGTAAAATTGCCATACGATTTAAGCGCCCTCACACGCACCCTGGTAACAGAGGACGACACCCCCGTGGATAATTTTTTTTCCGCCAAACAACGCCGCCTATTGGTGGAGCCGCTGTATAGTTCGTGGCAACCACCTTCCGATGAAGAAGATGAATCCAGCGCACCACAGGAGCCGCGTAAATTTCTGGTTGATACAGATGTCGGTATTTTTTCTTCTCCTTATCAACCGCCCATCGTACCGGATATGTTTTTGAGCCTTGATGTCGAAACAAACCCTGAGTACTTCGCCGCTGAGCATCGGGCCTATTTTGTCTGGGAGTTTGAGAAAATTCCTGAAGTCGCAGTTGAAATCGTCTCGAATCGCAAAGGCAACGAGATGGACGGGAAGCTGCGCCGCTACGCGCATCTGGGCGTCACCTATTACATTGTGCTGGATCCATTTCTGGTACTGGGGACTGAAAAATTGCAAGTGTACGAATTAGGATTCGGACGCCGCTATCGTCCACGCCGTGATTTGACGTTGCCGAATGTCGGGCTGAGTTTACGACTCTGGCGCGGCGATTTTGAAGGAGCTAATGACGAATGGTTACGATGGTGCGATCTGGAAGGCAACCTCATTCCAACCGGAGAGGAACGCGCCAGGACTGCCAGCGAGCAATTCCGAATTGCCAGCGAAAAACTTGAGGCCACCAGCGAAAAACTTGAGGCCACCAGCGAACAGCTTCAGCTTACTGACAAACAGCTTCAGATTGTCAGCGAACGTGCAGAAGTCGCGGAGGTGCGTTTGCTCGCAGCAACGGAACGCGCAAATGCGGAAGCGGCGGCACGTCAACGAATGGAAGACGAATTAGCGCGATTGCGCGCAGAATTACAACACCTGAAACCATAAGCCCATTTCTGTCATCTTCATATTTTGGTATGAGAAAATCTATGCAACTGAAGTTATCTTTCCTGCTCGTTTTAGCGTTGGCTCTCACAGCTTTTGCGCAAAGCAAACGCCCACTCGCTTTTGATGATCTTATCGGGATGAAGCGCGTCGCTGATGCGCAGATTTCGCCGGACGGCAGCAAGATTACCTACGTCGTGAATGTCGTCAATAAAGAAGCAAATCGCGGCAAGCGCAGCATCTGGCTTGTTCCGACCAGCGGCGGCAATGCACAACAATTCATCACGTCTGACAAAAATGATGACAACCCGCGCTGGTCTCCTGACGGCAGTAAGATTGCTTTTACCTCTACCCGCGAAGGCGCGCCGCAAATTTTTGTGGCGAATGCCGACGGCTCTAACATTCACAAAGTAAGCAATGTTCCCGAAGGCGTCAGTGAATTTATCTGGTCGCCCGACGGAAAATCTTTTGCCTTCACGACCGATGTTTATCCCGAATGCAAAGACCTGAAATGCGTCGCTGAAAAATCCGCTGCCGCCGACAACAGCAAAGTCAAAGCCGTCATCGCCGATCATTTGCTCTTTCGTCATTGGACAGAATTCAAGCGCGGCAAGCGTTCGCATTTATTTGTGATTTCTTCCGAAGGCCGCGAGCCGAAAGATTTGACGCCGGGAGATTTCGATACGCCTCCTTTTTCATTAGGTGATCCGACTGCATTCGCGTTTTCGCCCGACAGCAAAGAAATCTGCTTCGCCCGCAACACTGACAAAGACGAAGCCACCAGCACGAATAATGATTTATTCATCGTGTCGGTAAACGGCGGCGAAGCGAAAAGAATTACGGAAACGAATAAAGGCTCCGACACTTCGCCGCGTTATTCGCCCGATGGAAAATTCATTGCGTATCGTTCGCAAATTCGCAACGGCTATGAATCAGATCGTTTTCGCCTAATGCTTTATGATCGCAAAGCAGGAACATCAAAAGAAATTTCCGTCGGCTTTACAAATTGGGTCGAAGATTTAGCGTGGATGCCGGACAGCAAAGCGATGCTCATCAATAGCCAGGATCGTGGACGTGAAGCTTTATTCATTGCGCCAATCAACGGTGAAAAATTCCAACGCATCATCAACGAAGGCTCCAGCAACGGCGCGACAATTTCGGCGGATGGCAAAACGATTGCCTTCACGCGCAGCAACGCCGCAATACCTGCTGAAGTTTTCAAGGCGAACGCGAACGGTTCTGGCGCTACGCAATTGACGAAGACGAACGCTGATTCGCTGGCGAAACTTGATTTGCCTGCGGCTGAAGAATTTGAATTTATCGGCGGACTCAAAGCCAAAATTCACGGCTTCATCGTCAAGCCGCCAAACTTCGACAAAGCGAAAAAATATCCGATGGTGTTGTTGGTTCACGGCGGCCCACAGGGCGCGTGGATGGACAATTGGGGCTATCGCTGGAATCCGCAAATGTGGGCGGCGCGTGGTTACGTGACAGTGCTGATTAATCCGCACGGCTCGACGGGCTACGGGCAAGCCTTCACCGAACAAATCACTGGCGATTGGGGCGGCGCGGTCTACGAAGATTTAATGAAAGGTGTAGATCACGTCATTAAGCTGGGCTATGTTGACGCGAATCGAATTGGCGCGGCGGGCGGCTCCTATGGCGGCTATATGGTGAACTGGATGAACGGTCACACAGATCGTTTCAAGGCCATCGTTTCGCACGCGGGCATTTTCAACGCTGAAAGCATGTATGCGACCGAAGAGCTTTGGTTTCAGGAATGGGAATTCAAAGGCGCGCCGTGGGATGCAAACAGCACCTACAAAAAATGGTCGCCGCATCTATTCGCCAAAAACTTCAAAACGCCCACATTAGTTGTCCACGGCGAATTGGATTATCGCGTACCGATTGGCGAAGGGCTGCAACTTTTCTCGACGTTGCAACGACGTGGCATTCCGTCAAAGCTGCTCTATTTCCCCGACGAAGGTCACTGGGTTTTGAAGCCGCAAAACAGCGAGCTTTGGTATAAAACAGTGCTGGACTGGTTCGATCAATATTTGAAACCGAACACGTCAACAGCTTCGCGGTAGGAACAAACTACCAGTCATTGGTGTCAAAAGCGCAGAGTTTTTCGTCAAAGCTCTGCGCTTTTTTGTGCTATGCTGTGCGTCGTCTCAGTAAGCCTGTCCGCCCCCTTAACTATTTTTTTCAGGAGAAACCTATGCCTATTCTCACGCCGCATCTGATTCATAAATTTATTTTTCTTAGCTGTTTGCTTTGCTGTTCGCTGCTGTTGTCACAGCATTCGATCCTTGCGCAAAGTAATCCTGATTATGAAGCGATGAAGCAACAAGCAGTGGAGCTTTATCACCAGAGTCGGATGACAGAGGTTTTACCATTAGCAGAAAAATTACACGCGAGAAACCCTAAAGATATTCAAGTGCTGAAACTATACGCATTTTCGATGTTCGCAAGTTCACAAACTATCAAAGACCCGGCAGCTCGCAAACAAGCCCGCCAACGCGCCCGCGAGTTGGCAGTGCAGGCAAAAGAATTAGGCGACAATAGTAATCTGTTGCAAGTCCTTTTAGATGTCCCGGCGGATGGCGGAGAAATCAAGTTTTCCAATAGTAATGAAGTGGATAAATTAATGCGTGAAGGCGAAGCCGCCTTTGCTCAGGGTGATTTCAAGAAAGCGATAGCCGCCTATGAAATGGCCTTGCAAAGCGATCCCAAACAATACGAAGCCGCCTTATTTTTAGGTGACGTATATTTCAAACAGAAAAAAGTTGAACAGGCAGGACAATGGTTCGCTAAAGCAATTGCGATTGATCCTGATCGTGAGACGGCTTACCGATACTGGGGAGATGCGTTGATGATGGTGGAAGGGAAAAAAGAAGACTCACGCGGACAATTTATCGAAGCCATTATCGCTGACCCATATAACCGCAGAGCGTGGGTTGGATTAATGCAGTGGGCTGATAAATATGGCGTCAAACTAGCGCACCCGGCAGTCAAAATCCCTACCTCGGTCACGAAACAACCGGACAAGGACGGCAAAAAACAAACCAGCATCACGCTTGATATGAGTATGCTGGGCAAAAAAGATGGTACCAGTGGGTGGATGTTTTACGGCATCGCCCGTGCCTCGTGGATGGATGATAAATTCCTCAAGGAATACCCTGGTGAAAAAACATATCGGCATAGCCTGCGTGAAGAGGTAGATGCGCTTCAGGGTGTGATCGAAGCCGCCGAAAATGAATTGAAAGAAAGCAAAAACAAATCCCAACTTGATCCTTCTATCGCAAATTTGGTCAATCTTAACAAAGCAGGATTATTGGAAGCTTTTATTTTAGTAGCGATGCCAGACCAAGGCATTATTCGGGACTATGCCGAGTATCGCAAAACCAACCGCGACAAGTTACGACAATACCTGCGCGAAGTCGTCGTCAATAGTGGACAAATAAAAAATAAATAATGAGCCTGGTCAATTATTCACCGCCAAAAAAATCAGGCTTCTTTGGGCTGCCACGTTCGTTGCGACTGGGTGTTTATGTAGCGCTGCTCGGTGCGCTCTTCCCTTTCGGAGTGCGCTGGCTGGAGCCACATCTCACCCATCATCCTGCCGGCGATGACGGCAACAAAGAATGGCAGTTGCCAGAGACTGCTGAAGAAGTCTGGTTCACCGCAGCAGACGGCATGAAGCTGAATGGCTGGTTTCTGCATGCGTCAAAACAATCATCAATCGGGACTGTACTTTATTCGCACGGCAACGGCGGCAACCTGACTGCTGTACGCGGCGTGGCGCAGGATTTAGTAAAGCACGGGCTTGACGTTTTGATTTACGATTATCGCGGCTATGGACGTAGCGAAGGTTCGATTCCGAGTGAAGCTGAACTTTATGCTGACGGTGATGCGGCGTATGATTTTCTGACTCAGCAGCGCGGCGTGAAGCCTGAAAAGTTAGCGATTTATGGTTTGTCGCTCGGCACTACAGTATCAACCGATGTAGCGTCACGCCGACCGTGCGGGGCGTTGGTTTTAGAAGCTCCACTCAGTTCTGCGAGCGATATGGCAAGTGAAGTATTGCCTATCCTACCGCGTTCATTGCACTGGCTTGGCAAAAATCGTTTTGAATCGGCGCGTAAAATTTCCAGTGTAAAATGCCCAGTGTTAATAACGCACGGCGAGGCTGATGAAATGATTCCCACCGCACAAGGACGCAAAGTTTTTGCTGCCGCGCACGAGCCGAAAAAATTAATCATTGTCCCGCATGGCAAACATTGGCTACCGAGCGTGAACGGATATCTGGATGCTGTAGCTGATTTTATTGTCACCACTCTGGCTGCAAAGAGATGAAAAAAGAATTCAAAGCAAAAATTATTGCCCTGGCAGCCATCATAATAGTTTTTTCGGCGGTGATTTGGTTTGCAGGCACGATGCTGAGCCATTCGACGAATCGCAGAATTGGTGACTTGCCATCTGATTTGCAAGGCCGTAACGTGGAATTTCCCAGCGCCTCAGGTTCCACTATTCACGGCTGGTGGATTGCCGGTCAATCAGGCAAAGGTGCAATCATCCTGATGCACGGCGTGCGTGATTCGCGCCTGAGCCTGCTGGATCGGGCGCGGTTTTTATCGGCAGCAGGTTATGCAATTTTGCTCTTTGATTTTCAGGCACACGGTGAAAGCATCGGCGAGCAAATTACGTTTGGTTATTTGGAAAGCCGCGATGCACAGGCCGCAGTGAAATTTGTACGCGAGAATTTGCCCCAGGAAAAAATTGGAGTGATTGGAATTTTGCTGGGCGGTGCGGCGACGTTGCTGGCTGAGCCTAAGTTAGAGGTCAATGCAATCGTGCTGGAATTAGTTTACCCAACCATCAAACAAGCAATGCAAAATCGCCTGCATCATTACTTGAGTTTTGTCGGTGATGCGGTGACGCCCTTGTTCATTATGCAATTGCAACCACGTACAGGAATTGCGCCGGACGATTTGCGACCTATTACAAAAATCGCCAATCTCGCTGCGCCAAAATTATTGATCGCAGGCGCAGAGGATAAGCACACCCTGCTGGCAGAATCACAGCAGATGTTTCAGACGGCGAAAGAACCAAAAGAATTGTGGATCGTCAATGGCGCCCAACACGAGGATATTCATTGCTTCGCCAAACAGGAATATGAGCGGCGTGTACTGAGTTTTTTTGCGCAAAGTTTTAGCCGTCCGGCTTAAATTTCAGACTTGATATTCGCGTTCGTACTCAGTTTTGAAAGCAGCGATTTGCTGCACCTTCTGCGCTGTTTCCCAGCCTAATTCACGCGCCATCAAAGCAGCAATTTTATTCACACATTCCAGCGCGTTCCCCAGCATTGCAATCCGCGTCCGCCGCGCCAGAACATCGGCAACTGTCAGCGCCAATTCGTATTTCACCGCATAAATAACTTCGGCAGCAATGTTCGGCAAATCAGCAAGCAGCAATTCGCGCAGGCTTTCGTCTTCGCGTGCGAGGGTGAGAATTTTTTCATAGTCAGCGCCGTAGCTATTCACCAAATGTCGAGCCGTTGCAATTGAGAAATTTTCTGTCTGCGAAATTTTTTGTGCCAGTGGCTCAAGCTCTTCACGTGTAAGGTTGCCGCCGCCAAGCGCGATATTTTTAGTACTGACTTTTTTTGCCTCAACTCCGAAATTTTTTAACTGCTTCACAGCTAAATCAATCCCACGCTCAGCCATCAACCGATACGTCGTGAGCTTGCCGCCGGCGAGTGAAATTAGTCCGTCTTCATCCGCAAAAATTTCCTCTTTGCGCGATACCGCCGCCGTAGATTGATTTGTATTGCCGCTGCTAATCAATGGACGCAATCCCGCCCAGGCTGAAATTACGTCGGATTGTTCAAGCC
>JANMKB010000398.1:0-2947 GCA_031371805.1 Blastocatellia bacterium
GCAGTTCGCAGTTTACCGCGAACTGTCTTTGCTGCGAACTGCGAACCGCGAACTGCGAACTTCTTTATCACTGCTTTGTAAGAATCCGCGCATAGCCATCCAATATCTTTGGCCTGCGCCTGGGTTCATTTTGCCTTTTGGAAACAGCGGGAAAAAAAGCAATGAAATGGTTTGATCTTCAAGGATACGAAAAACGAAATAAGGCGTTATGGTGGATGGTCGTGGGCGGTGGAGTATTGACAACGCTGCTCAGCCTCACACAAGCACATACACTGGCACAAATCCAAATCTGGCAATTCGTCAGCCTGCTCTTTGTCATCGTCTTTTCCGGACGAATGACGATTGCAATGCCCAACAGCGCAGGCACGGTTTCGCCCACCGACGCGCTGATTTTTCTTGCGACATTTTTTCTTGGCACTCCGGCAGCAACAATTGCTGCGGCGCTCAACGGATTTGTGGCGACTACGGCGACGAATCGGGCGCGGCCGGAAAGAATTTATGGAGCCAGCAATCAGGCACTGGCAACGTGGCTGGCGTCATCGCTGATGTACGGGATTATTAATCGCGGCAGCCAAACACCCTTGCACAATCTGACTATGCTGTCTGTTTCTGTGGAATTATTGCTGCTGTCCGCTGTCGCAATGATTGCGATTTATTTTTTTGTCGGCTCAATTTTAACGGCAACTTTTCAAGCCTGGCAGCAAAAATTAGCTGCCGGAAAATTCTGGCTGAATCATCATTTGTGGTCGGGCTTATATGTTTTTGCGGTGGGCTTTGTCAGCATTCTGGTATGTCTGTTAATTCTCAGTTATGGCCCGGCTTATATTTTATTGCTGGCTCCAATTATTGCCGCCAGTTTTGCTGCCTGCCAGAGTTACTTTACAAAGGTCGAAGCCACTTCACAGGACATCGCGGAAATTTCCCGTTTACATTTTGCGACGGTTGAAGCTCTGGCCACAGCTATTGACGCGAAAGATCAGGTGACGCATGAACACGTGCGCCGCGTCCAAATTTATGCCGCAGGAATGGGGCGAATTTTTGATTTGCCGGAAGCGGAAATTGCAGCTTTACGGGCGGGTGCTTTGTTGCACGACATCGGCAAGCTCGCCGTCCCGGATCATATTCTTAACAAACCTGGCAAACTGACGCCAGCGGAATTTGAGAAGATGAAAATTCACACGACAGTTGGTGCGCGGATTTTGGAGCGCGTCGGCTTTCCCTATCCCGTCGTGCCAATCGTGCGTTATCACCACGAACGCTGGGACGGCAAGGGCTATCCCGAAGGTTTGCAGGGAACTGACATTCCGATAACAGCGCGGATTTTAAGTGTCGTGGATTGTTTCGATGCCGTGCGCGAGGATCGTTCTTATCGGCGGGCTTTGATGCGCGATGAAGCCTGCCAGTTATTAAATACGCAAAGCGAAAAACATTTTGATCCTGAAGTTGTCGCCACATTCCTGAAAAATTTACCGCAATTTGAGCTTGAAATTTTGGCCGCAGGATTGTCGCTCGAACCGCAACGCGACGACCAGCTAAATTTAGCCAGTGAGACTGAAACTGCTCCACGCACCAATGAGCAGCCGGAATATCTTGGGCAAATCGCCGCCGCGCATCACGAAGTTTCTTCGCTCTACGAAATTGCGCGGACGTTCAGTACTTCGCTTGATTTGGAAGACACGATCTCAATTTTCGTCAACAAGCTGAAATACATAATTCCGTTCGAGACCTGTGCCGTTTATCTTTACGACGAAGAGCAACAATTTGCCCAACTCGAACACGTGATTGGCAAATCCGCCGAAGCGTTTGCCGGCCGCAAAGTTTTTCCAGGTGACGGCATTACGGGCTGGGTGCTGGCAAATCGCCGCATGTTTTGCAATACCGATCCGACCCTGGATTTGGCGGCGCTGAAGATTGGCAGCCACGAGTTCAAGACTTTAGCGGTTGCTCCTTTGCTGAAAGACGAAATGATGGTGGGCGTGATTGCGTTATATTCAGCGCAACTGGAGCGCTACTCAAGCGATCATTTGCGCCTGCTGGAAACGATTTCCAGTCTGGCAGCGGATTCGATTTACAATGCGCTGCATCACGCGGAAACACGCGAATTTGCGCTGACCGACGCGCTGACTGGCATGCCGAATGCGCGGTCATTGCATTTCCAGTTTGCGCAGGAATCGAATCGTGCGAATCGTCAGGAAACGCCGCTGTCAATATTGATGATGGATTTGGATGGCTTCAAAAAAATCAATGACACGCTGGGACATCACGCCGGGAATGAGTTTTTGATCGGCATCGCCAAAGTGATTTCGGCTGAACTGCGCAGTTATGATTACCTCGCCCGTTATGCCGGAGACGAGTTTGTTGCCTTGTTGCCGGGCGCGAATGAGGAAGACATTGACGATTTGATCTGGCGGATTCAGCGGGCCGTTGAGGGCTTCAAATTGCCAGGCCGCGAAGGCGCACGTTTGCAGGCCGGAGTCAGCCTGGGCGCGGCCCGCTACAGCATCGAAGCGAATTCGCTGGAGCGTTTATTGCGCATCGCGGATCGCCGCATGTATAAAAATAAACATCTCCGTCGCCAGCATGATTTGTTGATGGAAGCCGGAGAATTTGGCGACAACGTGTCACAGGTAATTGCGAGAAGCTGAGAGAAGATAAGCAGGTCGCCATATATTTTTAAAGCATAGCTCAGGACAGAACCAAAGCGCGTTTGGCACATTGTATTACGGTATGGTCATTGCCACTTTAGAAGTAATTTGCTCTGTATGGAATTTAACTTTGAGGTCAAGATTCTGATTCAGCCGCGCTTCAAAATAAATATACGGGCTGGGGTTTAATACCTGACCTTTGACTGCCGCACGGTCAAACGTCACCTTGAACACGCCCGCATATCCGCCCAGGCCTTCCATCTTTTTCGCTGGCACAATGATGTTGTCATTTTTAGCATTGT
>JANMKB010000408.1:0-8070 GCA_031371805.1 Blastocatellia bacterium
GTCGGAGCCTTTGCCCGCTCACATATCATGATCATCTGGGTTGTCATTTTCCTGCTGCTCTGGTTTTTCAACCCGATCAAAGCGATGCCGTATCCCGGTGAAGTGCTTGGCGCATTTCGTAAAATGTGGAATGCTCCCGGCAGTTCAGGACTTATTTATAATGTCTACGTTACGCTGAAGCTGAATATTGTCGGGATTTTTATCTCTTCAATCGTTTCGCTGGTTATCGCTTATCTCAGCGTCATCCCGCTGTTTCAGCCCTTTAATAAATTCGTGCAATGGCTCCGCTACATTCCGATTGTCGGGTTTAATTTAATGTTCCTGACCTTATTTTCTATCGGCTGGTCAATGAAGGTGGCGATGCTGACAACGGGGATGGCGTTCTTTTTAGTCACGAGCATGACCAGTGTCATCGCCGCGATTCCACGTTTAAAATATGAACTGGCGAGAGTACTGGGTTACAACGACTGGCATGTTTTTTATAGTGTCGTCGTGCGCCCGACGTTGCCGGCAATGATTGATATGATTGCGCAAAATGCCGCGATGGGCTGGGTGATGATTACGGCGATTGAAACTTTTAATCGCACTGAAGGCGGAATCGGCAGCCAGATTTATGCTTACACTTCGACGAATCAACTAGCCGAGGTTTACGCGTATTTGCTCATCATTGGAGCCATCGCTATTATCGAGGACGGCTTGCTGTCATTGCTCAAACGAATTCTTTTCCCGCATAGCTTAATTGCTGAACGAGCCTGATTTTCAGATGGAAACAAATCCTAATAACACAGATTGCATTCCGGGGCCTTTGCCCAGCGCGCCACAACATTTGGAAACGTTGCTCAAGATCGAAAACGTGAGCAAAGAATTTCCCATGAACGACGGATCAACCTTTGCCGCGCTGAAAGATTTCACGCTGGAAATAAAAAACATCAAGGATAAACCGCAAATTGTCAGCCTGCTTGGCCCATCCGGTGCGGGCAAAACTACGGCGCTGCGGATCATTGCCGGACTTGATCCACCAAGCTCCGGCTGCTTGTTTATTTCCAAGGGCGATGGACAAACGTTACGTTCAGTACACGTCGGTGATGTCGGCGTGGTCTTTCAGCGCTATCCGCTGTTTGATGATTTGACTGTCCTCGATAATTTGGTTGAGCCTGCCGTTCGCTCCGGTCTGAGCAAAGAGGCTGCGAAAGAAAAAGCCCTGCGTTATCTGGATGAATTTGATCTGGTCAGGCAGGGGCTGGCGTGGCCGATGCAGCTTTCCGGCGGCCAGCGGCAGCGCGTCGCCATCCTGCAACAATTAATTTTAGATCGTCATTTCATTATTCTTGATGAACCATTTTCGGGGCTTGATCCGGTTAATATTTTAAGTGTCATCCGACTGATTTCCAACATCGCTCATCAACATACGCTCAACACATTTATCATCATCACGCACGATGTCACTTCCGCTTTGATCATTTCGGATCACGTGTATTTATTAGGGCGTGAACGTGATGCGCACGGCAATCCGATGCCCGGCTCAAAGGTGATGAAAGAATATGATTTGATTGCGGAAGGTCTGGCCTATCATCCTGACATTGAGGATTTACCGCGCTTTTCCGCGATTCGGAAAGAAATTCGGTTGGTTGAGTTTCCGAAACTTTAGATTTTTTATGGCTAACGACGAAATCAATTACACCAAAGAAGTGCTGTCGAGCAATCTCAACCTGATCTTTATTGGCATCATGGTGTTTCTGATGCTCGTCTTCAATTTCTTTGGCTTTCTTCCCTTGCTGGTAGCCGGAGAAATTGCGGCGCTTTTCATTGCACAAATGCCGCGTGTGCAAAGAATTATTCGTTCGCGTCTGAACAAAGATAAAAAGATTGAAATTGAAGACGTGGAGAATTCCATTGTCAAAGCGTTGCCGCCAAATTATCAGAGTGATTTTGCCTCGGTCAAAAGATTGTGCGAAGAAATTGAACGCCGCACGAATGAAGTCAGCAATGACCTCGGCGGCAAGGGCAATAACATGATGCTGAGCGGCATTGTCGAAAAGCTCTCGGCCTTTCGCTTTGATTATGCACGCATGCTCCGTGCGCATCACCTGCTTTCCAATCGCAACTATCGCAACATTACCACCGGACTCGAAAGCGAAATCAAACGAACGGAAATCGCCATCGAACGCGAAGAATCCCAGCAAGTCAAAAATGCGCTGGCGCAAAATTTACATATTCTGAAACAACGCCTGGCGCGGGTCAGCAAACTTGATGAACTGGTGCGCCTGCTCGAAGTCCGTTTACAGGTTGTGCGTAATTCGCTGAGCCTGATCCAGGACGAAGTTTACACTTTCACTGATGTTTCCAGTATTTCCGGCCTGGTGGACAATTTACTGACGAACCTGAGCCTCAGTGATGAATTTCGCACCGCGTATGAAGACGTGCTCAACAGTGACGACACGGCATATGGCCTGGCCGCACTTGAAGGCAATGGCTCCGGTCACGCTGCGCTGCCGGAAGCTTCCGACGCATCAGAGGCCGTCAGGCGACCGCCGCAACGGGAACAAAGTCGGCGCGGAAAATAACCAACAAAATAAATTTGAGGTGCAGCAGTTATGCCAAATCCGAATCAACCAAAACCAAAATCAACCGAAGATATTTTGCGCGAAATGGAAAGCATTTCTGACGGCGACAAGCATCAAGCTTCCGCCAATGAAGGCGGTGGAGCGCTGAAATCCCTGCTGGGATTTTTTGTCAAAATCGCGCCCGATGAAGATGCGCCACAAAATTCAATTAAAGCGCCAGCACCTGTCCCGCCTGCGCCGCCGGCTCCGCGTCCGGCACCACGCGTCCAGGATTTAGTGGCAGGTGAACCCATGCCTAAATTTGCGCCACCAACGCCAAATGCCAAAGCGGAAAATTTAGCGGATAAGCCATTTGACGAAATTTATCGCGCCGCCAATTTACCGCTCACGCCCTGCACCATTGACGATCTGGCCAAGCTTTTGGAAAACCCGACCATTGCGCAGCAACCGGAAAACGTAAAAGTCATTGCCGTAACTCTTACGCTTTCCGCCAAAGGAATTACTGCCGAAGTTCCGGTTGCCGATGCTGTCCGGCGTGATCGCACCCTCGACGCTTACCAGACAATGCTGGTGGAAAGAGTCGTCGCCACAGAAGCACGAAATACGACCCACATTCAGAAAATTTCGCAGGAAGTGGAAGATTTCCTGAAGCGCAAGCAGGCTGAAATGGATACCCTCAAAGCAGAAATTTCTGAAGCCAAAAAGCAGGCCGTAGAATTTACGATCCGGCGTGAAATTGAAGAAAAACGCCTCGCTGATTTAATCGCGCCCTTCCTCGAAGGAAAACCCAATCCCGTCACGATTGGCAATCAACCGGAGATAACTCCGAAGGAATAAAGTTGTAGCACGGCTGAGGCTGGCGGTACTTAGTTTCCTCGAAAAATCTCATGCCGTAAACGTCGAACGCGGGCTGGCAGCCCGGTATACGGCATTTTCAGAATTACACGAAATTTATTTGGAAGGTAGTCAGCATTAACCGTTTCATAAGCACGTAAAGATATTGTTCTCCTACAAAATAGTTATTGGCCCCAAAGTCACCGCAAGTTGTTAACCTCATCATAACAATTTGCGGTGCTTGTTTTTTTATGGTCAACTATGCCTTTCTTTTGCAGCGCTAATGTTGCCGCTGCAAATAGCTCCCACATTAACCAATTATCTAAAAGAGGATACTGTTATGAGTCACGAAGATTCTAAGCTTTCCCGCCGCGACTTACTAAAATCTGCCACTATCGCCGGAGCCAGTCTCACGCTCAGATCAACCATCGCTAAGGCCGAAGAATTACTTGAAGCGCCACCCGCACAGGGCGAATCAATGATCGGTGTCAAATTTACCGCCCGTGAAAAGGTTCGTTTAGCAATTATCGGCGTCGGTGGTCGTGGCCTGAGTATGCTGGACGAATGGCTGGCGGTTGAAAATGTCCAGGTCACGGCGATCTGCGATATTGACAAAGCCCAGATTGAAAAAGCAGTCACTCGCATTGCCAAAACAGGGGCGAAAGCACCCGCCACTTATGGCAAAAATGACCGCGATTTTGAAAACCTGTGCCAGCGCGACGACATAGATTTTATCTACATCGCGACGCCCTGGGACTGGCATGTGCCAATGGCGGTTGCGGCGATGAAGAATGGCAAGCATTGCGGCGTCGAAGTCCCGGTTGCACCCACGCTCGAAGGCTGCTGGGAGATTGTCAACACCTCAGAAAAAACTCGTCGTCATTGCATGATCATGGAAAATTGTTGCTATGGTCAGAACGAAATGATGGTGCTGAATATGGTCAGGGCAGGATTGCTCGGTGACTTGCTGCACGGCGAAGCGGCCTATAATCATGACCTGCGTTCGATCATCAACGAAAATCGCAGCGAAGGATTATGGCGTCGCCAGCCGCACACGACCAAAAACGGCAATCTCTATCCCACGCACGGACTCGGCCCGGTGGCAAATTACATGGACATCAATCGCGGCGACAAATTCGAATACATGGTTTCGATGAGTTCGCCTTCCCTGGGACTTTACGAATACCGCGAAAAAACTGTGCCGAAAGGTGATCCAAAATGGAACGAAAAATATGTCTGCGGTGATATGAACACGAGCATTATCAAAACGAATAAAGGTCGCACGATTATGCTCCAGCACAACATCACGACGCCGCGCCCGTATGACCGGATTAATTTGATCCAGGGAACAAAAGGAATTTTCCGCGACTACCCTTCACGCATTTTTCTGGAAAGTCAGGGAGGCGAAGAAAAATATACCAGCGTAGAAAAATACAAGGCGCAATACGAACACAAACTCTGGAAAACTACCGGCGAGTTAGCGCGTCAAAAAGGTGGTCACGGCGGCATGGATTTCATCATGGTCTATCGCCTCGTACAGTGCCTGCGCGAAGGCCTGGCGCCGGATATGGATGTGTATGATGCAGCCGCCTGGAGCGTACCCGGTCATCTGAGCGAGATGTCAGTAGCAAAAGGCAGCGCCCCCGTTCAATTCCCTGATTTTACGCGTGGAAAATGGCTGGAGAAAAGATAGTCGAGCGCAGGGTTAAGGCCTGCTCAATTTGCCTCGCAACCAGTTATACCAATGGTTCATTCCTTCGCCAGTAGTCGCCGAGACCTGTAAAATTTCAAGCTGCGGATTCACTTCTCTGGCATAAGTAATACATCGGTCAACGTCAAATTTGACATACGGCAGCAAATCAATTTTGTTGAGGATCATCAGCGAACTGGCGCGAAACATGTGTGGATATTTAAGCGGCTTGTCTTCGCCTTCGGTGACAGAAAGAATCGCAACTTTGGCGCGTTCGCCAAGATCGAACATCGCAGGACAAACCAGATTGCCGACATTTTCAATGAACAGCAACGAATCCGGCGCAGGATTCAGACTTTGCAAACCCCGCTCAAGCATTTCGGCTTCCAGATGACAGCCTGTCCCCGTATTAATCTGCACAGCTTTGCAACCTGTCGCACGAATGCGTTCAGCGTCATTCACCGTTTCCTGATCGCCTTCTATCACTGCAATTTCAAATTCATTTTTCAAATCCAATACGGTGCGTTCCAGTAAACTAGTTTTGCCGGAACCGGGTGAGCTAACTAAATTAAGCGCGAGGATTCCACGCCCTGCACCAGCCCGCGCACAGTGAGGCGTTCAGCAATTTCGATTTGTGTGAGTGTTGCGGCGTCCGTCATTGCACAGCCTCCAGTTCCCATAACGCAATGCGATTATTGCCGGAATCACAGATCAAAATGGTTTTGCCGCAAGCCGCTAAACCATAAGGCCAGCACAAACTGTCACGTACCGGCGGTTGCCAGCGATTGTCGCCCTTCGCATGAAAATCTGGTTGTCCAGTCAGCAAACTGGCGGCGGCACCTGTTTCGCAATCTGTCTTTTCCCAACCTATCAAGCGTGAATTCGCCGTGTCAGCCGGCATCTCTCAAGATCAATTTTAAGGTGGCTCGTAAATTGCACTGTAGAGTTTGCCTGAGTTGGTCTTACTCGAAAGTGTATGTAAAGAAGACAGGGAATCTAATTTAAAGAGGAAATATGAAAACACGAAATGTATTGTTATCGCTGGTCATTGGCGTTTCCATCATTGGATTAAGTATGGGACTAAGCCTGCCGTCCTCGAAGGTGCAAGGTAAGCCGGCAAGTAATATTCAAAAAGAGATTTACACCGGAAATATGATTTATTTCGATGGAACCTTTGGGCCTGCCGCTGGTTTACGCGGAGGGCGTGCAGGGAGCGGCGCGGAATTTTTCACGATGACGGTTGATAGTTATACACCTGAAAGTGAAGTCGCCAGCATGTTGGATGCCTTAAAAAAAGGTGGTCAGGACGGGTTGATGAAAACCTTGAGCAAAGAGAAAAGAGGAACGATCAGAATTGGGTCAAATCTCGCGCGTGACATTCAGGCTATCTGGGTCACGCAGACCGAAGAAGGCCATAAAATTAGCGCGTTGTCAGAGCGCTGGCTGGGGTTTGGCGAACTACGTCGCGGCGTGCGTTCAGTGGATTATCCGCTCACGTATATCGAAATTTTTATTGAAGAAGATGGCAGGAAAAGTGAAGGTAGTTTAATCCCCGCGGCGCGAGTCCGGTCAAAAGGCGGCAACAATATCGAGATCGAAAACTTCGGGATTTACCCGGCACGCCTGACGAATATCAAGCTGGGAAAAAAATAACCTCGGAATAAACCAAATCATCATAGGAGAAAATATGAAGACAAAAATAATTTCAATGAGCTTACTGGCGCTCTCGCTAGGAGCCTTCAGCACAATGGCAATCGCCCAACACGAGGGTCATGCGTCCAAGAAAGCCCCTTCACAATCAGCCCCACAAGACAAGGTGTCGCACGATCACATGATGATGGACATGACGAAGGAGCCACATCATGTGCTGGCGCTGGCTTACCACCAGAATCTGGCGACCTTCGCCCTGTCGCTACACGAACAGACGATGCAAGCCAGCTCGGTCAATGTCGAATTCGCTCGTGCTGCGGTGACCGAGATGCGGCGCAGTTTCGACCAGATGAAACAGCATCATCAAGAACACATGCAGATAATGAACGCCGACATGCAAACTAAAATGAGCGCGATGATGCAGCAGATGGAAACGCATCAGACCGAACTGAATACCCAGCTTACGGCACTGGAACAGGAAGTTCAGTCAACTACGCCTGATGCGAAAAAAGTCTCCACGTTGGCGGGCAGCATCCACACACACCTTGATGCTATGTCGAAAATGCATCAAGACAGTAAAGGCAGCAAAATGAAGATGAAAATGAAGATGTGAAGGAAACGAAAGCAGGAGCCGTTTTGAAAGTGGAAATAAGTGGAATAAGAGATGAGGAAATGGCTACTGAAGGGTGGGAAAATGAGGGGGGACTTACGCCTTCAAAAACGAATCATCACCAACACCGCTGCATTCTAAACACCAGTAACAAATGGAAGGATCTAACATGCAAACAGAAACCGCAGAAAAAACAGAAATGAGTGCCGTCGTGGCGTTTTACGACAAGCATACAGAAGCCGAGGCAGCCGTTCGGGAACTCCAGAAATCAGGGTTCGACATGCAAAAGCTGTCTATCGTCGGCAAGGATTACCAAACGGAAGAAGATGTTGTCGGTTACTACACGACAGGCGACCGCATGAAAGCGTGGGGCAGGTCAGGAGCTTTCTGGGGCGGGTTATGGGGAATGATGTTCGGGGCGGCATTTTTCGTAATTCCCGGTATCGGACCAATCCTGGCCGCCGGACCAGTCGTCGCCTGGATTGTTGGCGTGCTGGAAGGTGCAGTGGTCGTTGGTGGACTGAGTGCTTTAGGAGCCGGGCTGTACAGCATTGGGATTCCTAAAGACAGCATCCTCGAATATGAGACACAAATCAAAGCTGGAAAATTCGTTGTCATCGCGCACGGTTCGCCCGACGAAATAAACCAGGCACAAACGACTTTCTCAGCCTCTCAACATTTAGGCGTGAAAGAGCATGCCTGTTGCGCCTAGCAGATAAAAG
>JANMKB010000419.1:0-7838 GCA_031371805.1 Blastocatellia bacterium
TATAACGATTGGGTAGCAACGGGAAAAATCATCACAAGCGGCGATTACGTTCAGTATTTAATTAAATTTGGAGGTTATCAACACACAGAAAATGAATAACGAAAGTTTCGATTTAGCAAACACAAAACGACTTGAAGACCAGTACATCATGACGACGTATGCGCGTCAGCCGGTGCTGTTTGTACGCGGACATGGCTCGACGTTAGTCGCTTCCGATGGAAAATCTTATCTGGATTTTATTTCAGGAATTGGCGTCAACGTCCTCGGCTACGATCACCCGCGCATCCGCCGCGTGATGAGCGAACAAGCTTCGTTAATGCACACCTCGAATCTTTATTATCATCCGTATCAGGGCTTGCTCGCGGAACAACTCGCCAACGCTTCGGGATTGTCTCGCGCCTTCTTTTGCAATAGCGGAACCGAAACCGCCGAAGCTGCGCTGAAGCTCTCTCGTGCGTGGCAAAAACGACAGGGACGCGAAAATAAATTTGAGTTCGTTTCGCTGACCGGATCATTTCACGGTCGTTCGATGGGATCGCTTTCCGTGACGGCGCAAGAAAAATATCGTGCGCCGTTTGAGCCTTTATTACCAGGCTGCAAATTTATCCAAGCCGGAGACCACGACGCCGCCCGCGCCGCGATTAACGAACGCACTGCCGCCGTCATCGTAGAAACGATTCAAGGCGAAGGCGGAGTCCGTCCACAATCGCCCGAATACCTGCAAACATTGCGTGATGCCTGTACCGCGACCGATGCGCTGTTCATCGTAGACGAAGTGCAGTGCGGCCTCGGGCGAACCGGAAAAATTTTCGCGTACCAACACAGCGAAGTGCAGGCAGACATTTTGACCGTCGCCAAACCGCTCGGATTAGGCGTTCCGCTTGGCGCGATTGTCGTCAGCGAAAAAGCTGCCGACGGATTCCAACCCGGCGATCACGGCACAACGTTTGGCGGAGGCCCGCTCGCCTGTCGTTTGAGTCTTGAATTTTTTGAAGAACTGAATGAAAACGGCTTGCTACAAACTGTCAACGAGACCGGAAATTATTTCAAGCAAAAGCTAATGCACCTTCAGGAATTGTATCCCGACACGATCAAAGAAGTCCGCGCCATGGGCTTAATGATTGGCGTTGAATTAAATTTCCCAACCAAGAATTTCCCAACAAAAATGCTCGAACGCGGCTTTTTAATGAACAGCACAAACGATACAACGTGCCGTTTTTTACCGCCCTACATCATCAAAACGTCAGAGATTGATGCAATGTTAACGGCGTGGGAAGAAGTGCTGGTTGAAGAAAGTCTTTAGAGTTTTTAGAGTCCTTTGAGTCTATAGAGTCTGCGATTTCAACTGACTCTCTCGACCTCAAAGACTCTATAAACCCTAAAGACTTAATAGACTCTAAAGACTGATTCATATGAATTTTACTATTCGCAAAGCAATGACGAAAGATGCGACCAGAATTCACTGGCTCATCACGAACTATGCCCAGAAGGCGCAAATGTTGCCGCGTTCATTGCTCAGCATCTACGAAAATATCCGCGATTTTTATGTCGCTACGGCGGAGATTGACGGCAAAGATTTAGTCATCGGATGCTCAGGATTACATTTCACGTGGGGCGACATGGCGGAAGTTCGCTCGCTGGCAGTTGATCCAAACACCGGGAAAAAAGGGATCGGACGCGCCCTCGTCGAAGCCAACATTGCCGAAGCTCGTGAACACGATTTAGTGCAAGTGTACGCGTTTACCTACGTGCAGGGATTTTTTAAAAAGCTCGGCTTCCGCGTCGTCCAACACGAATTAATGCCGCGCAAAGTCTGGATGGATTGCGTGACCTGTCCCAAAATGAGCAACTGCGACGAAATCCCGATGGTGCTGGATTTAATCGAAGGCGCACAACCGGAAGCATTTGATGTGAGTCAGGTTCCGACTCCGATTGTGAAAATTCGCGGCGTAAATCGAGACGAAACAAACGAGTAACAAAACGTAAGACAGGCTGTCAGCCTGTCAAAACAGACTAACAGTCTGTTTTACATTTTTATGCCCATTGAGCTTTCAAAAGAAACAAAACAGGAAGCGATAACTTCGCTGCAAAAATACTGTAAAGAAAATCTGGAAACTGAAATCGGGAATATTGCGGCGGGTGCGCTCTTCAATTTTATCGTAGAAGAAATCGGCCCCAGCATTTACAACAAAGGCGTAGCCGATGCGCAGGAGCGAATGCAAACCCGCGTGAGCGAACTTGAATACGAAGTCTTTGAAGATGAATTCCAGTACTGGCGCAAAACTGATCGGCAGAAGCGAGGGCGAAATTAATGCCTGCGATATTATTATATATGTTAGGTTACGATTATTAATCGCAGAACAATTTTAGAAATTAACTAAATGAGTTTAGATATTGAGAAAATTTATCAACTTACGCTTCAGAAGGAATGGGCAGAACTCTTAGATTTTGTTCATAACAATTCCAAAATTACGGTCTCTGATGAAAGAGTTGGACATGCTGTAAAAATATTTGAAGATGAGCTTTTTTCACATTTGGCGGCTGGTAGCGAAATGTTAGATGCTGTGACCCTTTTGGAAAAACTATTCTTATTGCACAGATTCGAAATTTATAAACTTACAGATGAAAGATTCAATGAAATTGTCGTTGAACTCGTTCGTCTAAATTTACGCGCTGGAAATCTCAGAAGCGCAAATGATTATGCACGCTATTTCCCAACTCACGATCTCTGTATTTTGGCGGTGCAAAAACATCAAGAATCTCTGCCTAAAGTTGTCGAGCATTTACATGGCGATAAAATTCAGGTCACAGAAAATAAGAATATTGCCACAACTGACCATACAATTAGCTTGTTCAAATCAGACCAAGAGCTTGAGTTCTTTATGGCTGTAAGGGAAGTTTTTCCAATGTTTACAGTTTACCCAAATGTTGCAATAAGCTGTTTGGTGCAGTTCGATCAGATTAAACATGAGTTGTCTCAAGGTGAACGTGGTTATTTTTTTTCAGCAATCATAGATTGCGTTATTTTTGATCATCACCGCAACTATAAGCCAAAATATTTTTTTGAACTTGACAGCTCATTTCATGATTCTTCTGAACAAAAAAACAAAGATGCTTCTAAAGATAAGATTTTAGCCTTGGCAGGGCAAAAACTATACAGAATTAGAAAGCTAACAACTAAACAAGGTAAAGCCGAGTTTATAAAATTAATAAGAGAAGTTTTTGATCAAGCAGTAACCTAACATCTCTTGACCGTTACCACGTAATCAATACACCAATCTTCTTTTCACTATTACAATACGGCACGCGTTCAATTACGAACACCAAATTCCCAAAACTGAACAACCAATTCTAACCAAAATTAAGGAACCGACAGATTGAAAACAACGCCAAAACCCACGACGAAAACATCAACTCCAAAATCCAAATCATCCAACTTTTTACCCAAAGGTTTTCTCGCCGCGACGACGCGCTGCGGACTGAAAAAATCCGGTGAAGATTTAGCGATTATTTTTTCGGAACGTCCTGCCGTAGCCGCTGCTGTCTTCACACAAAACCTGGTCGTAGCCGCGCCAGTATTGGTTTCGCGTGAACACCTCCGCTCCAAAACGCATCGCGCCATCATCGTGAATTCTGGTTGCGCGAATGCTGTCACGGGTGAAGAAGGTCTGGCGAATTCGCATCGGACTACACAGATTCTCGCTGATTTTTTTAACTGCGATGACCGTGAAATTTTAGTCTGCTCAACCGGCGTTATCGGCGTTCAGATCAAGATGGAATTGCTCGAAGCTGGCATCCGTGCAGCGACGGCAAATTTAGCGGCGGAGAATGGCGCAAAAATTGCAGAAGCGATTATGACGACGGATACGAAACCGAAGCGTGCCACGAAATCTTTCACGCTCGGCGGCAAGCGCGTCACCATCGCGGGCGTCGCCAAAGGTGCGGGGATGATTCACCCAAATATGGCGACGCTGCTTTCTTTCGTGACTACGGATGCGGCGATCAGCAAAAAAGTTTTACAGACGGTGCTCAATCGAGCAGTGAATGTCAGCTTTAATCGCGTTACGATTGATGGCGACACTTCGACGAATGATACACTGGCGGTTTTGGCGAATGGCGCGGCGGAAAATTCGCTCATTGAAAAAGCTGAGGGAGATGATTACGAACGATTTCTCAAAGGCTTGATTGAAGTCTGTCAGGATTTGGCGATTCAGGTTGCACGCGATGGCGAAGGCGCGAGAAAGCTCATCACAATTCACGTCAAAAATGCGCCGAATGAAAAAATGGCGCATCGGATCGCAGAAACGATTGCGACTTCCCCGCTGGTCAAAACGGCCATCGCGGGTGAAGACGCCAACTGGGGAAGAATTTTAGCTGCCGCCGGACGCGCCGGAGTCAGGTTTGATATTTCGCTGGTAGACATTAAACTCGGCAACCTGTTTGTGGCGCGACAGGGACGCGGATTAAAATTTGATGAAGTGAAAGCGTTGGAAATTCTTAAGTCAGATGATGTCAAAATTACGGTTGACCTCCATCAGGGTGCGGCTGAAGTCACAGAATGGACTTGTGATTTAACCGAAGATTACATCAGGATCAATGCAGATTATCGCACCTGAGAGCAACCCGGTTCGCAGTATTGCACCAATTTTTTTGCAACCATCCGCCCTCAGAGTTCGTAAGGAACGGAAAGCTGTCTGCAATATTAAAGCTATTTGGTTTATCTCGGAGAAGACATGAATTTAAGTTCGCAAAAATTACCCCGTTTAATTATCGCTGTGGTTAGCGCCACTATTTTGACCCTGAGTGGAGTAGCGCAAACACCTATTCCCACGACGAATCAGCAGGGGGCCGGAATCCAGATTGGACAAATTAAACCGCGCCCCATCCCGCAACGAACCACTGGATTAGACCCCAATAAAATTGTGCGCTGGTCATTAAAGGATGCCATTTTGGCAGCCCTGGAAAATAACGTAGACATCATGATTGAAAAAGAAAATGTCCGCCTGGCTGAATATGATTTATTTGCGGCGCGTGGCATCTACGATCCAATCTTTACTTCGACCCTTTCTTATTCTCCGCAACGGACACCAAATGCGTTTGCCTTTAGCGGAACCAGCAATAAAGCCGTGACAACCAACACGTTTATTTATAATTTTGGCATGATTCGTCCAATTGAAAAAACCGGCGGAAATTTTCAGGCGAGCTTTAATAATAACCGCAGCAGCAGCAACACCAGCCTGCTGAGTCCGTCTTACAACCCGTCTTTTACGACGAGTTTTACGCAACCGCTGAAGCGCAATTTCAAAACCGACCTGAATCGTCGCCAAATCAAAATCTCGCGTAAACGCCTTGATCTTTCCGATGCAACATTTCGCCAAAAAGCAATTCAAATTATTTCCAACGTCCAGCAGGCATACTGGGATTTAGCGTTTGCGATCAGGGACGAAGAAATTCAGCGTGATGCGGTGAAACTGGCCGAAACACAACTTTCCAACAATCAACGTCAGGTCGAGGTTGGCACGCTGGCGCCGATTGATGTGGTCACTGCGGCAACCTCGGTTGAAACTCGGCGCACACAGGTTTTTTCGGCGATGAACGCCGTTTCACAGGCTGAAAATACCCTGAAGCAATTAGTGGTAAGCGGGCCGGATTCTGACATCTGGACGACGAAAATCGAACCGGCTGAACAATTCGAGATTCAGCCCGTGAATTTAACAATTGATGAGGCCTTTAGGCTGGCGCGACAAAATCGCCCGGAACTAAATATTTTGCAATTTCAAAAAGAAATCAACGATTCTGATTCCGAGTATTTCCGCGATCAAACCAAACCCCAGGTTGATGCCTTTGCCACGTATAGCGTTGCAGGTTTAGCCGGCGACGCAATTAACCCTGCGCAAGTCTCGCCTGATTTTATTGGTGGTTATCCGACCTCGCTCAAAAATTTGCTCTCAAATAAATATCCAACTTTCCGGGTTGGCGTTTCCATTGCAATTCCCTGGAAAAACAAAATAGCGGAGGCCAATCTCGGTCGTTCAATTGTCGTCGGTCATCAACTGGATTTGCAGGTTCGTAATATAGTCCAGGGGATTGAAGCGCAAATTCGCAACGACCTTCAGAGTATCGAGCTGGTCAGATTACGAGTTGAGGCTTCCCGCTTAGCCAGAGACTATGCCCAACAACAATTGAGCGGCGAAGAAAAACGTTTTCAGGCAGGACTGTCCACTACGTTTTTAGTGTTGCAACGCCAAACTGATTTGGCACAAGCCAAAGGAACAGAGTTGCGGGCGCTGACCGATTACAACAAAGCCGTGGCGCAGCTTCAACGAGACATCGCGACGACCTTGTCCAGCAACAATATCGAAGTCAAATCAGAAGCCAATCCCAACGACGAAAAGAAATAAATCGTCATCACCTCTGGTTAGTTTGCGTCGCCTGACTCACGCGCTATACTGTGCGGCGCAAACTAACAAAAAATAACTACTATCGGTATCTTTCTCCCTTTTGTTTTCCGCCCCCTTGATCATTTTCACGCAAGTTTTGCGATTTGCGTAAAGGAAACTCATGCAACAAATACTGGTCGCAGAGGACGACCCGATTGCGCGTCATCTGCTGGAAGCTAATTTAACTGACTGGGGCTATGAAATAATTTCAACGGCGGACGGAGCGCTTGCCTGGGAACAATTACAGAAGCAATCAGCGCCCGGCCTCGCCATTCTTGATTGGGTAATGCCTAAAATGTCCGGCCCGGAAATTTGCCAGAAACTCCGTGCGCAACCAACTCAGTCTTATACTTACGTCATTCTGCTGACGGGGAATACCTCAGTCAGTGACGTTGCAAAAGGCCTGGCGGCAGGTGCGGATGATTATATTTTCAAGCCTTTTAATAACCTCGAATTGCGTGCCAGAATTAAATCCGGTGAACGCATCCTGGCGTTACAGGAAGCCTATGCCGTCAAGGTTGCTGAACTGGAACAAGCACTGTCGCAGGTCACACAACTCAAGCAACTCTTGCCGATTTGTATGTTTTGCAAGAAAATCCGTGATGATAACGATTACTGGCAACAAATCGAAGTTTATTTGCACCAGCATACAGGGACAGATTTTAGTCACGGCGTATGCCCCGAATGCTATCAGCATTGGCGCACGCAACAAGATCAATTACTCAATCCCGGTTAAGCGTTTATGAACCCGCAACCTACTACCGTTCTCTGCCTTGCCAGTTACGAAAAAGGTGAAGACCTGCTGCGTGAACTCAAACACCAAGGCTGTCACGTGATTCTCGTTACGGTTGAAAAGCTGAAAGACTCCCCGCTCTGGCCCCACGAGGCACTTGACGAATTGCTGCTGGTGGCGGAAATGACCCGACAACCGGACATCACTTACGCGATCAGCTACCTTGCCCGTGACCGCAAAATTGATTGCATCATTGCGCTGGATGAATTCGACATTGAAATCGCCGCCGCGCTCCGCGAGCATTTGCGCATTCCCGGTATGGGTGAAACAACGGCGCGTTACTTCCGCGATAAATTGGCGATGCGCGTGCAGGCCAAAGATTCCGGCATCCGCGTCCCGGAATTTTCTCCCGTGATCAACTACGATGATTTGCGTGAGTTTATGGCGCGTGTCCCGCCCCTCTGGGTACTTAAACCGCGCACTTCGGCTTCAGCGATTGGCATCAAAAAAATTCAGGAGGCAGAAGATTTGTGGCGCGCTTTGGATGAGTTGGGCGATCAGCAATCTTTTCAGGTTCTGGAAAAATATATCCCTGGTGAAATTTTCCACGTTGATTCTGTCGTCTCAGAAAACAAAATAGTTTTCGCCACAGCGCATAAATATGG
>JANMKB010000558.1:0-4775 GCA_031371805.1 Blastocatellia bacterium
GGGCGGTGACGCTGTGTTGTTCCAGCATTTCTTCTGGTTCTATTCGCATCCGGCGGTTTACATTATGATTTTGCCGGGGATGGCGATTATCAGCGAAATCATTCCCACCTTTTCCAAGAAAGCAATTTTTGGTTACAAAGCTATCGGCTTTTCTTCTGTGGTGATTGCCATCATCGGTTTCCTCGTGTGGGGACATCACATGTTTGTCAGCGGACAATCACAGTTTGCTTCGATGGTGTTTTCATTCCTGACCTTTCTCGTAGCAATTCCGTCCGGGATCAAAGTTTTTAACTGGACGGCGACGATGTACAAGGGCGCAATCACGCTTGAAACGCCGATGCTGTACGCACTCTCTTTTCTGTTTTTGTTCACGATAGGTGGACTGACCGGAATCTTTTTGGGTGCTTTGTCGGTGGATGTTCACCTGACGGATACCTACTTTGTGGTCGCGCACTTTCATTATGTGATGATGGGCGGAACAGTGATCGCTTTCATGGGTGGATTACATTACTGGTGGCCGAAAATGACGGGGCGGATGTATCCCGAAAGCCTGGGACGCGTTTCGTGCGCACTGGTGTTTATCGGATTCAATGTCACATTTTTGACGCAGTTCATTCTCGGCTCAAAAGGCATGCCGCGTCGTTATTACGATTATCTGCCGCAATTCCAAACCCTGCATCAGGTCTCAACTGTCGGATCATGGATTCTGGCCACAGGCTTTGTGATTATGGCCGGATATCTGCTGGCTTCGCTGAAATATGGTGCAGTGGCTCCGGCAAATCCCTGGGGCGGTTTGACGCTGGAATGGCAAACCTCTTCGCCTCCACCGCTGCATAATTTCGAGAAACAGCCGAACACTAAAATTGGGCCTTACGATTACGGCGTACCAATTCCGCCTAAGAAATCTGGAACTTTAGAAGGAGCAGTGCATGGCACAAGCAGTTGATGAATTAAAAAGTGAACCCAAACATCCGTGGTATTTTCATCCCCACTTCACGGATTTAGAGCAGCAATACGATACTGCCAAGCTGGGCATGTGGACATTTCTGGCGACAGAAATCCTGATGTTTGGTGGCTTGTTTGTGGCTTATGCGTTGATGTTCAGCATGCATCCCGACGCATTTCATGCGGGGCATCATCACCTGAATGTAAATCTCGGCGTCATCAACACGGCAGTCCTGATTTTCAGTTCACTGACGATGGCGCTCGGTGTTCGTGCGGCGCAAACAAATAATCGCAAGGCATTAATTGTCAACCTGGCGATTACCATTGCCTGTGCCTGTGCATTTTTGGTGGTCAAGTATTTTGAGTACAGCCACAAATATCACGAAGGCTTGTTGCCGGGCAGATTTTATACTTACCCTGAAGGCTATGTTCCGCACATTGAGACTTACTTTTCGCTCTATTTCATGATGACCGGACTGCACGGAATTCACGTCACAGTCGGAATTGGTTTGCTGATCTGGCTTTTGGTCAGAGCGATGAAGGGACGATTCAACTCGGATTACTACACGCCAGTTGATCTGGTTGGGCTTTATTGGCATTTAGTGGATTTGATCTGGATTTATTTATTCCCACTGCTTTATTTGGTGAGCTAAATTTTTATGAGTGAATACGCAACCGCACATGATGCACATGACGCGCAGCATCACGTTTCGCCTGTCAGCCTCTACCTGACCGTTTGGATTGGCTTGATGATCCTGACTGCGGTCACTGTTTTGGCTTATTATATTCCGATTTGGCTTAATGTCAGTCTTGGTGCGGCTAACATCGTCATTGCGATGGCAATTGCGACGGTCAAAGCTTCGCTCGTGGCATGGTATTTCATGCACTTGCGACACGACAAAAAATTCCACTTGCTGGCGTTTCTATCGAGCCTGATTTTCCTGGGACTATTTTTGACCCTGACTTTATTGGACATCAATACGCGAGAAGATCAACCGGCGTTTGCTAAACCTTCGTATGAGGGTAAGATGCCTGCCAGCGCTGAACACGCAGGCGGAGAGAAGAAAGAAGGCGAGGCAAAAGAGGGCAAAGAGGAAGCAAAGCCTGAGGTAAAATCAGAGGCTAAACCGGAAGCGAAGTCAGAAGCCAAACCAGTGTCTTCTGTAACTTCAGCAGCAGGCGCGACAAAGCATTAATTTGGGAAGTGAAATGGCAGTACCAGCAGAAGCAATCATTAGCAAATCACCAGCCGTCACTATCGGCGAGAAAGCGGCAGCTTATCTTGAATTAACCAAGCCGCGCATCACCTTTATGGTGGTGCTTTCCGCGCTGGCCGGGTTTTTCATGGCTTCACCTGGAAATATAAACTGGCTTAAATTTTTGCACTTCGCCATCGGTGTCTCGTTTCTATCGGGTGGCACTTCAACGCTGAACCAATATTACGAACGCGTGTCTGACAGACTGATGCGACGGACGATGAATCGGCCTCTGCCAACCGGCAAGATGTCAGCCGTGGCGGCATTAGCATTTGGCTGTTTGCTGGTTTTGTTTGGTGAAATTTATTTAGGTGTGATGACCAATCTGTTGACGGCTACGCTTGGTTTTGCAGCGCTCGCCAGTTACGTTTTTTTGTATACGCCACTCAAACAGAAAACGACAGTTTGCACATTTATTGGCGCGTTTCCCGGAGCCTTGCCACCACTTTTAGGCTGGGCTGCGGCCAGCAATGAAATTGCACTGGGCGGGATCGTGATGTTTGCGATTTTATTCCTCTGGCAATTTCCGCATTTCCATGCAATTGCAATGATGTATGCCGAAGAGTACGCCCGTGCCGGAATCAAAATGCTGCCTGTCGTTGAGCCTGATTGCAAAGCAACGGCGCGGCAAATCATCGGTTACGCGGCGGTGTTATTGCCAGTCAGCCTGCTGCCGTATTTTCTGAAAATGTCAGGGAGCGTTTATTTAGTTGGAGCATTAGTTTTAGGCTCAGCATTCTTGTATGTGAGCATTCAAACGGCTCGCTCCAAAACAAAAACCGATGCGCGCAAATTGCTCAAAGCATCAGTCATTTACCTGCCATTGATATTTATTTTGATGGTGATTAGTTCTTAACTACTCGCTGCTCGTTTAATTCTGTCCATTAACGCCAACCCTAACCCGCGTTCCTCCACCGACTCACAATAAATTGTCTGGATTCCAACTTCATCACATTGACGAAAAAACTGAAACAGTGACTTCGCATATTGCGCAACATTCTGGCAAATTAAAATCTGGTGGAATTCAGCGCTGACTGAGGGAGCTTGTAGGCCAATAAAGGCAGAATTGTTTGGCCTCATCGCAGTCAAATCATTCACCACGACAACCTGAGCCTGGGGCGAGTAATGACGATACTTGAGGCCCGGACTTCGCGCAGGGAAATTAGCGTCAGCTTTAGCCAGTTGAGTGGCAGGAATCACGGCGCGTAATTGCTCCAGCGTGATTGCGCCGGCACGCAGCACGAGCAGAATTTCCCCTGTGCAATCAACGACGGTTGATTCAAGCCCGAAATCTGTTTGCTCACCTTTGAGAATACAACTGATGCGCCCATCAAGATCAGTTTTGACAGCTTCCCAGGTCGTTGGGCTTGGCTTGCCGGAAAGATTCGCAGAAGGGGCCACAAGTGGGAAACGGCAGGCTCTGATAAAATTCAGCGCAGTTTGATGAGCAGGCATCCTGACGCCGATCGTTTCAAGTCCAGCCGTCGCCATTGGCGGAACATCCGCACTTTTCGCCATAACCAGGGTCAGCGGGCCAGGGAAAAAAACATCCATCAGTTTTGCTGCAACAGGAGTCACTTCACTAACGATTTGTTCGATCTGGGAGCGGCTGCCAAGATGGGCAATTAACGGATTATCAGTTGGGCGACCTTTAGCTAAAAAAATCTTCTGGATCGCGTCCTGGTCAAAAATACTTGCGCCTAAGCCATAGACGGTCTCAGTGGGAAATGCCACGACTTCACCGGAAGAGATAAATTCAGCGGCGACCATAATTGAATCCGTAATCATTGTTTTCATCACGGGCGGAGTATAGCAATTTATTGAACTAAACATAATCGCACTAAAAGTCTGAGTTTTGGTCATTGAGATTGACCCGTCGGTAAAGATTATCGGTCAATTTGAATTCTTTCCAGCTCGCCTGAAGCGCTGCGAGTTTAAAATCAGGTCAGGTTGAAACCGGAGGAAGAGAATCGTTGTGAAGTAATGGTAAAAATGTATTGAACCACTCAGCTGGTTGCGCTAGTATGTGCTCACCCTGGATTCTATTCTTCACCATATCTGAATAGAACAAATTCCCTAACCCATTAAAAATCTATCACGCTGTTTACCAGTCGCGCTGAACTCTATTGCAGCAATTTGCGTGATAACAATTAGCAGATGAGCGCCTGCGCTAATAACTTTGCGTCCCGCCTCAACCATAGATGCTCTGATCAAGGCAGGAGTGTGTGATCAATCAGGGCAGGATTGAGAAACCTGAAGAATGGGAAAAAGACGCGCTACTTAAAACAAATTCATGCAGCTAAGAATCAAAGACAACACGGCTCTGAGCTTAATTGATGCCTCGTCAGCCGGTAAATCGGATCAGACCGCTTTTTTGAAAAGCGCGGTCACCGTACTCTTTCGCCGCAAATGGCTGGTCCTTACAATTTTTATCATCACTGCAGCGGGTGCGACAGCTTTCGCCATGCTGACTCCGAATCGTTATAAATCATCCATGAAAATATTGATTAAGAACGAAAGAGTAGACGCTGCTGTTTCGGCGGAAGAACATACCTGGACTGATCGTAAAGGTGT
>JANMKB010000464.1:0-5730 GCA_031371805.1 Blastocatellia bacterium
CGGCGTGCGCGGGCAATCACGCCCCGGGTCATAAGCGTTTGCATTGACCGGAATGTCTACGAAATGCCAGTTTTTGGTTTCCGGGCGCGAATTGCGAATCACATCCGCCCAGTTGGCAACGGACTCCAATGTCTCGCCGGGATGCAACAGACGAAGGATTTCCTGCCGCGCTTTAGCCGAGAGATTGCGCTGTGCAGTGCGCGCCACAATACGATGCCCCTCGGCTCCCCAGGCCAGCGCGGCGGAGTGCAACCCCAACAGAAAGAAAGCGAGCAGGAAGCAGCAACCTGTTCTAAGATAAATTTTAATGTACATATGTTTTACCCTTTCAGAAAGTAATAAATTGCTGAGAATAACTATGACTAAGTTACCTCGGTTAGAAATTAAGGGTGAGAAAGAAATTTTTCACTGGAGCGACACTTTCTCCTTCCCTTGCAATGCGATTAAATCACAGCGTGCATCCGTTTCAGCCAGATGGGAGCGAGTTGCTGCCAGGTTTCTCGATACACAGCCAAAATTCGTAAATCCATAAAGCCGCCGTTCCAGAACACATGCTCGCGTAAGCGTCCTTCCTCGGTAAAAAAGCGCCCAAGTCCGCTTTCAAAAGCGCGATAGCTTTCGTCCGTTGATTCCATATAAATTTTCCGCAAAGGCCACGTCATAAACGCATAGTGAAACGCCAGCATGACGCCTTGTGCAATTAATCCTGTGCCTTGGACTTCGGGAGTTCCCAGCGCGGAGAGATAGGAAAACCCATCTCGAAAATTCGGGCTGGTGATCGCAACCAAGCCCAGTGGTTTGCGTTGGCTGACACTTTCGATGATGAATTGCGCCAACACGCTATCCCACATCGAAGCCGCAATTTTCTCCGGGCTGGGCGTCGCGCCAGCAAATCGCACACGCCCTCCGGCCTGCGGCGTG
This sequence comes from Blastocatellia bacterium, assembly GCA_031371805.1. Classification (GTDB taxonomy): domain Bacteria; phylum Acidobacteriota; class Blastocatellia; order RBC074; family RBC074; genus JAFDVL01. The sequence goes on from JANMKB010000464.1 coordinate 922, forward strand.
ACCATCAGCTCATACAGAAAGCTGCGGTCGTAATCGGCCAGTGGACGCAATCGCACACGGCGCGTACTGAGCAGTGCAGCCGTTGGCAGGCTTTGCAACGAATTGGATTGGTTAGTAGACAAGGGTAAACGCTCCCAGCAACACCAGTAAGCCAGTTATCGGCGTCGCATAAATATCCTTCCCACGGATAAACTCAGCTGCGATGCCTGAGTCTTTGCTTGCGACTTGTGACGTCATCATCACCATCATTGGAATCGCTCTGCCGAGGCCGAATCCGCAGCCAACCAGCAAGGCCGTAGCAAGTGTCGGGCGCACCAGCCAAACGGTCAGCAATAAAATGTACGGTGCAATTGAGGGCACATACGTTCGGACGCCGGTGCCCATCTCAAACCCGAATTGGTACGCGCCACGATAAATGCCGCTCGTAAATACCTGCGAGGGAATTTGCCGACGCGCTTCGGGTAATGCCAGCACACCGACTAATGATCCATGCCGACAAAGCCAAACAAAGACTGTCCCTGTCAGCAGCAAAACGATGCGCACCCGCATTCCGAGCGGTTCGGTAAAGCCGCTCAACACCCAAACACTGAGGGCAGAAAGCAACGCTCCCGTCGTTGTCCCACCCCAGTACGCAGCGATGACTTTGGTATCGTAAAGGGAGCGGCGGCGGTTCGGCGGTAGCAACACGGCTACGCTGTTGAGACTTCATATTGATCCTGCCAGCGACAGTCCTGCGACTAAGCTGATACCGAGCGCGGCGAGCGCTTCCGCTTTGGTTAATAGCCCCACAATGATTAAGCCAACGGGCAGTAGCCAGAGCCAGCCAGTGCGATAGTTCATGATTTACCCTCTCCTCAGGGGCAGGGAGTTAGCTGGTCATTGCAGGCAACCAGTCCCTGACAGACGGTTGGTTGAATGGTGCCGTCGGCGTACTTTTTATAACCGTCGTGACAACGAAAAACGGCAGAGGTGCTACAGTTGCCACAGGCCCCGACTTTCCATTTCCAGGCATCCTTTCCACCACAAACATCTGGCTCACGATCCCAAAGTTGAAGTTGACCCCGCATCCCGACAAAGTGCCAGTTATAGGCGGGATTATTCGCCGGGTCAGCCTTCTGCTCGGCGCAATTTGCACAATAGATCGGGTCCATTTGATGTGGGGCGAACCCAAAACAGGCTTCATTGCAGGTGCCATCATAGTTATATCCAGCACAATCCCCATACATCGTGTAGCTCGCAGCACTCGGAGCCATTGCCTGCAGCGTAGAGAACTGCAATGTGCCTGGCATCATCTGTTGCTGAAAACGGCTGATGAGTTGGAGCGCCGTGGTGGCTCCCACAGATTCCAGAAAATTCGTGCCTGCCTCCTGCTGGGCGGGATACAAATCCGCGATGGGCGAATCGGCACTCACGTGGCGGCCTAATTTCCGTGCGCTTTCAATGGTTGGAAGATCATCAATATCGAAGTTCATCCTGATACCTCCTTCAGGTAATTGTTGCTAAAGCGATGGGGTGAAAAATTAGCGGGTTCGGCACTCAAGTTGCCGAGCGCTCTCAAACTGTTGATTGGCCCTGCCTGAATAATTTGCCCTTCGGCATTGGCGATGACGGCAAACGGCGTGACGCGAATGCCAAGTTCAGCGCTAATGCTGGCTCCCTCCCGGAGCACGGTGACATTGGGCGGCAACGGCATTCCATCGGCGGGTGCGCCGTCTGTCCAGGCCAGCACGACTGGCACTTCCCACGTTTGCGCCTGAATCGCGCTCAGCAAACTCGTGCAGGACTTACAAGTTGAGGAAAGAAAGAACAACGCACGCGGCTGGAGCGTCACCACAGATTCCCCAAACAACTCGCGGAGTTGTTTGCCAAGTAAATGACTGTACGGTTTGTTCGCTTGCGGAGCCGGAATCGTTTCCTCCAAACGTCGCAACCGCACCAGCAAATTTCCGACCGCAAAGGTCAATAAAGCGATGGTGAGCCAAGTGACAAACAGCGCCGCGATTTCAAAACTCATCTTCGTGTTCAGTAGTGAATTCATATTTGGCTTTCCCTGGTATCTATAGTTGGCAGCGGCATTGAAGCCGGTACCAAAATCGTAATCCCCGCAAAAACAACGCCCGCAAAAATCGGTAAGGCGGACACAATCAATCCGTAGGGACTGTCCAGTGCACTGGCACGATTGACATCTGACCAAACAGCCGAGAGAAACCCCACACCGGAAGTCAAAATCAGCGTTGCCGCCGGCAGCATGGAAGCAGGCGTTAGCGGGCTGGACAAAGGAGAACAACCGCACGAAGTGCTGTCGGTCGAGCGCCGTAACAATTGACGGACATAAAACAGAAATATCGTGCCAACAACTGCTCCGGCGGCAAAAAGCGAAGGAGCAACAAATGGCTGCAAGTTGCCAGCTAACAAGAGCAGGGCAACCGCGCCGCTCGTCATCTCAATGACCGGAATGGAGAGCGCGGCCAACGGCACGAAGGGAGCGGGAATAATGTCGTGCTCACCGAGAAGCGCACGAAATGCCCGGAACCTGCTCAAATGCCCGCCACCAGTGGTCAGCAAGAGAGCCGCGAGACAGGACAAACTGAAATAATCCATGAATCCCATTAGCGCATTCCTCTGGCAGGTGTCCATTCGATGCGCAGTTCCTGTGCAGCCGCCATCAGTGCAGGCGACTCGGTTTCCTCGAACGGATCAATATTCACCACAGCGGAATTGCTGACATACGTCAGCGCACGACTGGTGGCACGAATGCGAAAAAGTTCGCCGTGACTGGTCGCTTTGCCTCTCGTGCGCGGAATGCGTTCAAGCACACTGGGCAGCGCAGGCTGAATATTCAAAACCCCGATGCCGGGCACTTCTTTGATCACTTCAGGAACTCTGGGGCGCGACGTGATGGGCGAATCAATCGCCAAGCCGCGTGCGCGTTCGCGGAAGCGTAAGGTATCGAAGACTTCGACTAAACGATCTACCGCTGAACCTACTAACGAGGTCGTGAGGCAACCGCCGCGCCCTTCCCACGCGCCAATCGTCAAGGTGCGTACACCGCCGGTCGCGGTGGGAAATTCGACTTCGGCCACCCGCAATGAACCGCCTTTCAGGGAATAATCGGTCGTGGAGACAATATTCATCGCAGTAAAGTTAGACAGCGCGTGATCGGCAAACGCCTGGCTATGCCCGGCGGGGCAAATCGTGAAGGGATGCGCTCGCATTAATGAGGGAACAATGGCCCAGCCTGTGGCTGTTGCCCCCGCCGAGAGATCAGCTTGCGCTTCAATTCCAATCACTGCGCCATCAAGTGCCAGATGTTCAACTCTCATGATAATTTCTCCTCTAAAATGTAGAACAAACTTTTCAGCTTGCTCAGGTTTCCTCAAGCGCTTCTGCGCTGTTCCTTAAAGAACAATTTGCGGAATATCCACAATTGAACGATTTGGTATTTGTACAGGAAGGCTCCTAATGACACGCTCTGGATTACCTCCTAAAACTTCGACGACATAACTTCCCGAGGAAATATTGCGGAATGAATACATCCCGTCGGAGGCGGTAAACGCAGTCTGCCCCGTATCGTTACTACCGGAACGTTTCAATCTCACCCGCACCCGTCCGGCAGGATATGGGCGATTATTTACCTGGCGAATAATGCGCCCCCGCACATTCACCGTCTGGAAAAAAGCTGGTGCTGCCTGTGCTGGAAAGACGCTCTCGGCATCAGACATTCCGCCCCAAAGGAGTAGAAGCCAGCTTGAAAAAACTGTCAGTAAAATTATGCGGCGCTGTTTCATCTTAGTTTCCTTTCCTCATCCTGAACGGAAGTTTGCAAAGACCCTTCAACCTGATAAGGGCCGTCAAGTGCCTCCATCATTTCTATCGGTGTTTGGATTTTGATCTTGTTTTCTTTCCAATTCAGGTGCGGGTGAAAACCATCGTCCTTATCAGCCAGATTTATGGTGACGGAATCGTAGCCCGGATAATCAATCTGCAACTGGGGAATTTCAGGGTTACCATTCTCGATAGGGATTCTCAGAGTGAAATGACCATTCGCTAAAACCTCAGAGACGGGCGGCGACAAATAAAAAGAAATAGCCTCTGCGTCCTTCGCTGACTTGAGTCGAATTTTTCCCTCAACCGTGTAGAGAGTGAAAGCGCGCTGCCTCATCGTAATAAACCCGAAGATACATAAGACCAGTAAAAAGTATCCTCCGAAGGCTCCCCCAAGCTCAATCTGCAAGCCTTTGAAAGGACCTCGCACTACGGTGTGCGACGGCAAGGTTAGATAGAGAATAAAGGCTGGAATAAGCGGCACTAAAATCGTGACAACAATTTAAGTTAAATCTTGATTCATCTTCGTGGTCTCCTAACTTCAAACCTCTTTCAGGCAATCTTGGCAGAGTTCGCTTGTCGCTGCTCTTGCTTCTGCACACGGCATAATCAAACAAGTTGACTGCGCAACGCCTTTGCGACTGCTTCTGATTTGGAATGCACTTCCAACTTGCGATAAATGCTCTTCATATGAAATGCAACGGTGTTCACGCAACTGCGCAATTCCGCCGCTGCTGTTTTGTAGCTGTGGCCTTCGACCAGCAGGGTCAGCAACCGCAGATCATGCGGCGTCAGGTGATAATCTGCTTTGGTCGGCGGACGAATCTTGCGGAAGAGCCGAAGCACTTTGCTCGCAATTTCCGGCGACATCGGTGCGCCGCCGTTCACTGCCTCGCGCAAACCTTCGATTAGTCGGGCAGGCGACGTGTGCTTGAGCAAATAACCTGAAGCTCCGGCACACAAGGCGTCAAAGATCCGTTCGTC
>JANMKB010000469.1:0-8532 GCA_031371805.1 Blastocatellia bacterium
GCTTGTGGGTGCGCTTGTTTTTTTTATTTAATTACTGCAACGTTATATCTTTTTGGGGTTTTGCTTTTCTAGTAAAACTGTAAATTCTTTCTTCCACTAAACGAAAAACCCGAAACGCGAAACTGATCCTACCGCATCGAAACTACCCCGCCTGTTCCCAATGAATCCAGATTCATTTTCAGATTCCATTTCTCATTGGACTTTATCATTTTGTCCCAGGTGACTTCACGGCCTTCATACGCAGCCATCCGTCCCAAAATTGTCGTCAGCGTCGTCTGAGCGCCCTGTATACACTGGTTATCAAACTTACCAGACTTAATACTTTCGACTAAAGCTTTCATCTTTGTGCCAACCGCTAAATTCAAATCAACTTTGCCGCAATCAATCTTGTCGGCCACCTTCTGGCCTTCTGCCACCTGATTGAGGCTGATCGTCGCGGGACCGCTTTGCAACGAATCCGACGCGCCTTTCGTACCGAAAAACCGCTCGCCCGATTGACGATAGCCTTTGTTCTTAAACTGATTTGAGTTGAAGCTGATATGAACGTCGCCGGGATAGGTGTAGGTCAGAATAAAATGATCGCTGCACAAATATTCCGCCGGAACGCCGTCAACCTGTTTGCGCAAAGCCTTCCCGGTTGTTCCGGTAGCTTTAATTGGGTTTGCGTTCATCGCCCAATTCACAATGTCCAGAATGTGAATATTCTGCTCGGTAATAATGTCGCCGGACAGCGCACGATCAAATACCCAGTTGCGAATCCGCGCTTCCAGATCGGACATCCCTGGTTTGTTCTGGCGCCCCAAATCATTCGTGTAATAAAAAGTCTGACCGAGTACGATGTCGCCGATTTCACCCGCGTGAATGCGACCGATCATGCCGCGATAACCTTCGTCATACCGCTTCTGAAAGCCAATGTGCATGCTGACTTTGTTATTATAGTTCTTCCCGATATTTATTACCTTCAAACAACCTGTCACATCGGTGGCGACGGGCTTTTCGCAATACACGTGCTTGCCTGCCATCACTGCCGCTTCGAGATGATCGGGATGAAAATACGGCGGACTGGTGACGAGTACGACATCAACATCTTTCGACTGGACTAATTTTTCATACGATTTGTAGCCCTTGAAAAGATTGGCACCAGCAATTTTGCCCTGCCCTTTCTCTTCGGCTTTTTTGTCGAACATGGAACGCGCCGTCAGGACTTTATCTTCAAAGATGTCCATCAACGCTGTGATGCGCACGTCGGTGTTGGCGATGAATTCGCCGCCGTCATAAGTACCGCGTCCGCCGCATCCGATGATGCCAAGTCCGAGCGATGAGTTAGCCACGGAGCCAAACGCCGTAGCGGGTTTGACGATCAACAACCCGACGCCAGCGGTAGTGCTGGTGCGAAGAAAGTTGCGCCGTGAAACCGCTTGCTGAAAAAATGATTTGGTTTGTTTTTTCATGATGAATTCCTCCTGGCCACATTATAGCCAAACAATTGTGGGATGCCAGCGTTGACGGGAAGTCAGAAGTCAGAAATCGGAAGTCAGGAGTCAGAAGTTATTGACACACTCCTGGCGACAGTCCTGATTTCCGATTTCCGATTTCCGATTTCCGATTTCCGATTTCCGATTTCCGATTTCCGATTTCCGGCTTCTGACTTCTGACTTCTGACTCCTCTTTTGCATAATCCCCGATCTTCGCTTACCTTCTCAGCGTGATTTTTCCACGCTTTTCTCGTTCCAATCAGACGCCAAATAATTCCCTGCCCGCTGTGCCGGGCTGGTGTTTTTCGTTTAGTCCTAACGGTGAAGTTCCAGCGCAATTTGGCTCCCGCAGTCCGGCCCAAAAATTCATCGTGGCCGGAGACATCTGGTTGTCAAATCGCAGGGAACTGCCTTTGAATACCACTGTGCTGAGCGATCAGGAAATCGTCGCGCAGTTGTGGGAACAATTTGGCGCGGACGCAGTGTTGCGCTTACAAGGCATGTTTGCGTTCGTCGTGTGGGATTGCGAACAAAAAAAACTATCGCTTGTGCGGGATCGTGTTGGTACGCGAACTCTTTATTATTCAATTAATGGCACGACAATTTCCGTGGCTCCGCGCCTGCAAACCTTAGCCAATAAATTCAAGCCTGACATTGATCTCACAGCCCTGCGCGATTATCTCTCCTGTGCTTTCGTTCCCGGTGAACGCACGATGTGGGAAGGCATCCGCGAAATCAGACCAGGAACGATTCTTAGCTGGCCGGAAAATAAATCGCACACCTATTGGGAAGTGCGCGAACAACTCTCTAAGGTTGCGCAACCTCTCGAATGGCATGCGCAAAAACTCCGCGCCCAGCTTGATGAAGTAGTCGCTGAATATTTGCCGCACGACGGCCCCGTTGGTGTGTATCTTTCGGGCGGACTTGATTCCAGTTTGGTCGTTGCGCTTGCCAAAAAATTACACTCGCAACCCGTTCACACGTACTCAATTCATTTTGGCGAGGCGACTCCCCACGAACTGGAATTCTCTTCACTCGTGGCGGAACATTGCAAAACGCAACATCACATTATTGCAATCACTCCCGATCAGATGTGGAATGTGCACGCCGAAGCGATAAGTTTTCTTGATGATCCGATTGGTGATCCGCTGACTGTGCCAAATTTAATTCTGGGTCGTGAAGCAAAAAAATCGGTTGATGTAATTTTCAATGGCGAAGGCGGCGACCCGTGTTTTGGCGGTCCGAAAAATCAGCCGATGCTCCTGACAAATCTTTATCAATCGCCGCATTCGCCGGATTTAGTAGCGGCGTATCTGGCCTCGTATCAAAAATGCTCGTCGGATTTGCCGCGCCTGTTACGACCTGAAATCTGGAATGCAGTCAAAGATATTCCGTCTGTTTTTGAGCCGGAATTATTGGGTGCGGGCAGCTACTTAAATCGCCTGATGTTCATCAACACCAAATACAAAGGCGCAGATCACATCCTGACAAAGGTCAGCAATTTGACGCGCGCCTGTGGCATCGAAGGCCGCTCGCCACTCTTCGATCAACGCGTAGTCGAACTCAGCCTGACGATTCCGCCGGAATTCAAATTAAGCGGCGCAACAGAAAAAGCTGTGCTGAAAGCGGCGGTGCGTGATGTGTTACCGGAAGCAATTTTGCTGCGCCCCAAAAGCGGCATGATGGTTCCTGTACAATATTGGTTTCGCCAGTTGTGGCCGAAGCAGGCGCGAGCATTATTACTCAATCGCAACGCCCGCATCCGCGAATTTTTGCAAATGAGTTTGGTCGAAGACTGGCTGAATTATCGCAACGATACGTGGGGCAGATATGGCGTAAAATTATGGTTGCTGGTGAGTCTGGAATTATGGTTGCAAACTCACGCGAAGCGCTAAAACTTTATGCCACATTTCACCCGAAACTATCCACCGAATATACCGAAACATCGCTGCCGCCATAATATCCGCCGCCTCCGTCAAGTATCACCAGCGCGTCGCCTTCCTGTGGATTGCGGCTTTTGGCAATCCCTTCGCGCAGCAGTTTAAGCAATGTCATGGGCGACAAAGATTCAAGCTCAACGTACTTCCCTTCGTCCAGCCATTGCAATTCATCAGGTTGTAAATTATCGCGCACGGCGGGCGGCATGGCCTTTGCTTTATTCGCTGATTCATCCGAGCGGCAAACAAACATGTGACGCTTGAGCAGTTGGCGTGGCAGTAAGCCAAGCTCGTAAATCGTGACGCCGCTGCTGTTGGCAAACCACGTCGGCGTGATGCGCAAGCGATGGACTAACTGCACGCCGGAAGGACTCGCATCATGCAACGCGTAAACTTTTAACTCAGGATTGCGATGCAGCATTTCCAGCACTGTGCTGAAAATGTTCTGCGGATAACCATTGACCGTCAGCACCGCGCAGTTGTTTTCAAAGTGAAAATTGTTGGCAATCAGAAAATGTGCAGTCTCTGTCCGGTCACAAATCACAGCACGATCAAAACTGTAAGCGGTGACTTCGTGACTACTTTTGGCGGGCAAGGCTGACATATCGGGTGGCGGCAAAAGCTTTGCGATTTTGCCATTGTTCATCACCCAGCGATTTACCGCTTTTCCCGTCTCCTCAAAACTGAATTTGGCCTCATGCCGAAATTCCAGGCGGAGGCGGTTTCTGACCTGGGGGAGCCACAGCACAATGGCCATCGCAAGAAAGATGAATCCAAGCACCCAGGGCAGCACCAAAAAAGCGAAGATGCCCAGCCCCAGTGCGACGAATCCAGGCCACAGCAATTTCGCCGGATATTTGCGGGCATTGAAGAAATAATAAAACTGGCGCGGCGTGAACCAGAGCGAGTCGTTCACGGAGATAGCCGAAATTGTCTTCGCAAAAAATGGATCGGTGAAGCTATCGGAAATTTTCGGGTCAAAAGTAAAGGGGTGCTTGCAGCTTGAACATTTACCGTTATTTTCTTTGCGATCTTTGAGTTTGTTATCGGTTTGACATTTGACACATTTCACGGGGAACCTCGGATAAACGTATAGCGAGCAGCCTGCCCGCGTCTGAGATTAACGCTACCTTTTTTCTTGCATTTAGTTTCTGAGCAAGTTTCAGGCTTGCGGGCTGGCAGCCCGCGCTACAATATTTATTGTTCGAGCAACACCTGATAAGTTTCGCGCCGCCGAATTAAACGATGATTGCCGTTTTCAAGCAAGACCTCAGCCGGACGCGGACGATGCAAAAAATGTGAAGCCATCGCGTAACCATACGCGCCAACATCCAGAATCGCTACGATGTCATCAAGCTTTAATTTTGGCAATTTGCAACCACGCCCCAGATAATCCCGTGAATACGTGGTGTTGCCACACAAATCCGTCGTGTAACTCGCCCCGTGATTTTCTTTCAGGGCGCGAATTTCACGATAGCCGCCATGCACGCTCAGCACGGCGATATTGGCAACTGATGTGTCCAGTCCCACGATTTGTTTTTCGCCCTGCCATTTGGTGGAAACTACGCGAGCCAGCAACGTCCCGCATTGCGCAACGGCGGCACGCCCAGGTTCGATAATCAATTTAATTGGGCGTGCAAGCTGGCTGAGTTGCCGCGCTAGTTCTGCGCCAAAATCTTCCCAGCTAAAACCTGTCTGACCATCACGATAGGGGTAGCCAAATCCGCCGCCAAAATCCAGATATTCCCAGTCGGGTAAAATGTTTCCGACTTCGATAACGCTGGCAATTGATTCAGTAAAAGCCTGCGTGACGTTCGTGCCAGTGCCGCGATAAAAATGAATACCGGAAACTTGCAGGCCAAATTTAGCGGCGATGTTTACGGCTTCGCGCAATTCTGCCGGACTAATCCCAATGCGATTTTCACCGGTGATTTCCGGCAGGTTCAGTCGAAAGCCAAGTTGCGGTTGATAACGTTCACTGGCCTGATAAATTTCACCAAAGATTTCAAGTTGTGAAAGACTGTCGAGGTTAAATTTTGCGACGCACCAGTCCAGCATTTGCGCCATCTCGGCACGATTAAGATTGCTGCCGCTGTAGACAATTTGTTCCGGCGCAAATCCGGCCTGCAAGCCAAGCACGACATCGCCGGGAGTGTTCGCATGTAAGCCCCAGCCACGTGCCAGGAAAATTCGCAGCAACGACAAATTTCCGTTGGTGACACTGGCAAAATAAAATTGTTTGTTGTGATAAGGGACTGCGCAGGCGATGCGATCAATCGTGGTGTTCAGAACATTTGCATCGTAAACATACAGCGGTGAACCGTAGCGGCTGAGTAATTCTTCCGCAACCAGATTTGCAATGAGGTTAGTGTGAAGCTGCGAAATATTTGGAGTCATTCACGATTAATAATCAGGGCTAAATCAAAAGTCCGATAAACTTATGTTCTTTGAAAATAAAATACCGTCATAAAAAAATCGTAAAACAGACTGTTAGTCTGTTGGGACAGGCTGACAGCCTGTCCTACGTTTTACGGTATTTTATTTTCAAAGAACATAAGTTTATCGGACACCGAACTAAAGTCTCAAGCTGATTTCATTTTCCAGCGCCAGAAACCAGGTGGCAATAAAAAAGGGCTGTAAAATGATTTTTTCAGCTCCGCCTGTAAAACTGTCACCCGCCAAGCTTGCCACATTAACAGCAACCACAAAGTTTCTCCAATCCGCCGCCCCTGAATTTGTCCACTTAAATTTCCGGTCGAAATGCGCAAGGCCAAGTCCGGTTGCCAGATGCCTTCATCTTTCAGCATGGCAGGCTGTAACCATTTGCCAACTTCATCCCACAACGGGCCAGTACACCACGCGGTCAGCGGCACGCCCATGCCGCGTTTTTCCCGCCAGACAATTTCGTTAGGCAACCACAACTCGACCGCTTTTTTGAGCAGATATTTTTCGTGGGATTCGCGCAAAAATGATGCGCCATTTAATTGAAATGTCCATTTAGCTAAGGCGTGATGACAAAACGGAGTGCGCACCGAAAGCTTATTGGCAAACGCCAGATTCGTGGCGCGGGGCTGAATATTCTGCGCTCCTTTAAGCATCAAATTTGCCCGGCGCAAACGATGCAGAAGCGACGGCGTAAACACATCATCCAGCGCATCGCCCAGCCAGTTCAACGGATCAAGCGCCTGCACTTTCTCTAAAATTTCCGGTTCATAAACTAAAGATTCAGAACCGTGCAAACGATGAAAGGTGCGTAAATAATCCTGATGAAATCCTGTACTGATCGGTGCGGCGGGCTGATAAACATCCGAAGCGATCAATGGTTTATTGGTCCAGCCCGCAAACAACTGATCGCCGCCTTCGCCGTTGAAAACAACCGAGCATTCCTTGTTCGCGGCCTGATATAGCAGATACAATGGCACGGTCACACCATCACCGAACGGCATGTCCAGCGCTTTTACAGTGGCGGGCAAAGCCTCCTTAATGCGATTGGGCGTAGCTGGAACTTTGACCAGCGGAATATCTAAATATTTTGCCACGCGCTCGGCATAAGGAATTTCTGAAACCCCATATTCCCCGAAATCCAGGGTGTAAGCTCTGACTTTAATTCCAGCCCGCACCAGCAACGCAGCAGTGACCGCAGAATCCAGTCCGCCAGAAAGAAAAACTCCTACGGTGGTGGATGGAGTGTCAGTCAGCTGCGCATTGATTGCTTCGGTCAGCAACTTCTGCAATTGCGTCACCGCCTTAAATTCCTTATCAATTTTCAGCGGCGCTTCCTGCCATTTGTAATCCAGTTTTGACCAGGAAATTTCCAGGCGTGGCGGAGAATCAGCGCGGCCCGAATCGTCCACGAATTGAAATTTTCGAGCGGTTCCGGCTGGCACCGCAAAAACTTTTTTGAGTGGCGTGTGCGGCGTGGGAACATACGACAAACAGGCATAGCCATGTAATCCAGCGATGGAGATTTCAGCATTTTCAACGAGCGGTAAAAGTAATTGCACCTGATTGGAAAACCAGATGACGTTTTGCTGTTGCAACCAATACAACGGCACACGCCCAAAAGAATCACAGCTAAATTCCAACTCTTCCAGCCGCGCCCTGATCGTCACATCTGCTTCGGTTTTTAAGCCAGAGGCGGAGAGGGTGACTTCAATTTTCTGGTCGTCTGTTTTCGTGCGGACATTATCGCCCCACCAGGCCGCTCCCATTTGCGTCCCCTGCTCCGCGAAAGAATGTTGATAGTGTTTTGGGAGAGGATGGATGGTGGACAATATTTTATTAAATTGTCCGGCTAATTCGCCTCGTTGCCCGTGCCCCCAATAACCAATTATTGCGCTCATCTCGTCACTCAACTTTAAAATCAGTCGTGCTAATAATGCGATCACCCAGCTTCATCTGCACCTTCCAATCACCTTTTGTCGCCGCCTCACCAATCCGACAGCGGCAATGCGTTTCCCAAATTTGTTTCGTGGTATCACGAGTTGCCCATTGGGACTGAGAAAATATTTTCCCTGTCGGATCAAGCCAGTCACACGAAAGATTTAGTTTTTCGCCCAGCGGCACATCACGTAACGTCGCCCGAAAAAAAACATCCTGTCCATCGCGGGTGACTGTGGCCAGATTACTGCCGTTATCAACCGTGCGCGTCACGCGTCCGGCCTCTGCCGTGATGTTGGCAAATGAGGTTGTGCGTTGCGCATACCACGCCCAAATGCTGACCAAAATAACCAATGCCAGCACCAGGCCGCCGACACCGAGCCAGATTCTTTGCCGTCGCTGTTTGACCAGGGCTTCGCGGTAGCGCACCTGTTGCAACGCCTCATCAATCAGGTCGGTCGGCAGGCTCAGTTCCTGTAAAACCTGCTCCGTTAATTCGCGCCGACTTTGCTCATCTTCACGATCCTGCGCCAGCCGTGTGACTTCGGCAACAACCTGATTCCATTGTTTTTCAGATAATTGACTTTCCATAAGCTGCGATTTCTTGTAGCGTTTGTTTTTTCAAACGCGGGGAAGGATGCCCTGGGACTCCAACTCCCGGCGAGTAACGCAAACCTAAAATTAGTTTACGATACAAATGAGTCAGGAAGAAATATTTATTTTTGGCGCTTCACACGTCG
>JANMKB010000506.1:0-16752 GCA_031371805.1 Blastocatellia bacterium
GGGGAAAGCCTGGCCGTTATTGAAGTAGGGCAGACTGACATAGTAATTCTGGTAGCGCGAGAAATTACCGAGCAGGCGATTGAGCCAGGTCGGAGCATCATAGAAACAAATCGTCTTGTCGCAGACTAAAGTGCTAACGACTGGGCAAGCCGGGCAAATGTTGTCACATTTCAAGGTGGTTGGGTAATTCCCCGTGTTGCCCGTCAATAAACCTTTGCCAGTGGCAGTAGTAGTCGCTTTACGCGTGACAACTAAATTGACTAAGACAAGCTGGGTTGCGCCCACACCGCCAGCGCGAGTGACTTTAAATTCTAACTGGTTACAATCCGGGATGCTGCCATCCATTGGCAAAGCGATGGTGATTAACTGTGTGCGAGTGCCTCCGCTTCCGCCCGCGATCTCAAACGGAATTATTTGCCCCACTGTGGTTGGCGTATGGCCAACTGCCGAAAGGTCGGCACCAGGTAACAAAAAGGTAACCATTGTCCCTTTACTATCGGGCTGAGTTTTGAATTCGGCTAATTTGATTTGCTTGCTGCCATCCGGTTGTTGCAGGAAAATCTCGGTCACATCTCCGGCGGCGGCATCTCGACCATAAAGAAGAAAGCTGATGTCCCAGAAGCTGTCCAGGCAGGAAATAATGCTGGCAGAAGTGTTAGGGGTCGAATGTCTGAAGAACGTGGCAATGGTATTTGGGTAACCAGGGAAAACTATAAAATCGGCGGCGGTTCCAGCCTGAAACAGCTCCACTGATGATTTGGTCGTGAACTTAACGCCGTTGGCATCACCCAGATAAAACAGGTCGCCATCTTTGAGGACGCCGCCGCCTGGGAGCGGGATGTTCTTATCAAGTCCATAGGTGAATGTCGGTGCTAACGCGGTGGCGCAGGTTGCCTGGGCTTCCACTGTCACAGGAACTCGCAGACTTAAATTGGTGAGTAAACAAATGGTCAGACAACTGACCAGAATTAGTAATCGTTTCATGGGAAAATATCTCCTGATAAACTGATGTGTAGGTCGTTGGGAAAACGTTTTTGGAGGGGAAGTGGTTTTTTAACCGTTCATTGCCCATTGATCACAAAACATCAGGCATTGATAAAGTCAGCAAAAATGCTGCCTTGACTGAAAAACTTAAACAGAATTTGCTCAGGGCCGACCTGGCAAAAAGCTGGATTTAACCCTGGAAAACTAACCTGCAAATGTGATGAGCTAAGGTCCAATCACTTTGTTTAGTCAGTTGCCGACTTTCCCAATGAGTAACCCGTGAAAAATATTAACTTTACTTCTTAATTGCACTTGTAAATTTAGTGCCGGGTGAACGGTACAATTGTGCTTATTAATTGTCAATTACTATTTTGGTCAGATTGAACGATTTTCCGTGCGGTTGAACTATTTCGGCTCACATGAAAGTTTGTTGCGAGATTATGGGCAGAATATGTTTTGATTCTGTGTGACTTGAAAAAACTTTGTTATACTGCGTCCTGACAGCAAATGCTTGTTCACTCAACACTCAATCTGGTAGTAAGGCAAAATTAATTACGAGGAACTAAAACAATGTGGAATCGAATCGTTAGGCTGTTCCGTTCAATCTTTGGTGGCATTATTGATCGTGCCGAAGACCCTGAACTTATCCTGCAACAATTGATCCGCGATATGCGCGACAAAATCCCGGAAATGAATAATAACGTCGCTCAGGTCGTCGCCAATGAAAAGCTTCTAACCCGCCAGGTTGAGCAGGCACAAACAAAAATTACTGAACTTGACAGCAAAGTAAAAGCTGCTATTAAAATGGGCCGCGATGATATTGCGACGCAGTGGATTGCTGAATTAAACACCACGCAAAAAGGTCTGGAAGTTACAAAGCTCCAAATGACCTCGGCCAAAGACGCTTCCGGCAAGGCCATGAAATTCCGCGATAATTACATGTCGCAAATGAAAAAGAAAACTGATGAGGCGATGCAATTAATTGCGCAAAGCAAGCAGGCCAAAATGCAGGAGCAAATTGCGCAAACGATGACGAGTTTTCAGGTGGGCGATGATTCGGCTACGTTTGACGATATGCGCGAAAAAATCTCGCGGCGGGCGGCAACTGCCGAAGCCAAAGCCGATATGGCCACCAATACACTGGACAGCAGTATGCAGGAAATTGAGTTGCAGGCGGCGAACTATGAGGCGCAGGACAGCTTGCTGGCTTACAAACGGCAAATGGGTTTAATTCCTGATGCGGTGACTCCTGGCTTAGGCGAAGGTTCTCCGGTGGTTAATTCCGAAAAAACTTTGGGCGCGGCAGACGAGTCAATGCCCAATCGCGCGAAGACAAGCGAATAGCCTGAGAACTGCCAGTTTGGAGCGTAAAACCAATCTGGCAGTTTGAATTGACAGGCAGGTTTCTTTGACAACGGGATGCGCGTGAGAAAAAAGATGAATCTTTACGCCCTGACATTCCGTATCAATTTTCCGCAATCGGATTATGGAGCGCAAAATTTCATACATCAAATCCGCTTTTAGAGAACCGCTGAATCTTGGCGCGATGGTTCTGGCTACGGCGGGAACTGTTTATGCTTCGATGTTTGGCATGATGGATGCCGGCGTTGTTCTGACCGGGGCGCTGGTTTCTGAAGCGGCTTATCTGGCGATTGTCCCCGTCTCGACTCTTTATCGTCGCGTTGTTGATCGTCGTGCTCGTCAGCAAATGCACGAAAATCGGAATCACCTGCGCCAGGAACTCATCAAAACTTTTGATCCCCGTGAACGCGAAGCCGTGGAATATTTAAGCTGGATGAAAGGCCAGATTGCCAGCAACTTCAGGAAATTTGCGCGCCTGAAAAATGATCCGCCCCAATTGATGGAACTCGAAACAGCCTGGGAGGCCTTCGTTGATTTGCTGGATGAATATCGCCGTCGCAAAATGCACCTGCGCTCCATCAATCGGCAGGCCGTGGAAAATCAATTACGCCAGGCTGAACGCTCTGCCCAAGTGGTGGATGACACGACGCGCCCTTTACACGAAAAAAATGTTTCGATTTTACGTCGTCGCATTGAGACGTTTGATGACATCGAACGAAGTGTGAAAAGAGTCGAAGCCCAGTTACAAATGATCGAAAACTTTTTCGGTCTGGTGAATGATCAGGTAGTCACGATGCCAGGTCCCGAATACATGAGCACACTGGATTTCGATACGCTGATTTCATCCATTGAAACCACACGCGAAATGTTGCAACATACAGCCCCGATCATGAGTCAGATGGACTCGTTTATGAATGCCTCATCTTCTTCGCCTGCGCCCCCACGCCCCATTTTTGCAGCCGAACGCCGCTAAGATTTTCAGCTTGAAAAATCGGTTCTCGCAAATTTTATCTTTTGCTTATCATCATCTCATCGGAGGTTTTTATTTTGCCAACTCCACATCGCTTTATCCTGCTCCTGATATTTTTCTGCTTAACTTTTGGTTTTACCTCACAGGTTCTGGCCCAGGGGCTGGATGATCCGCCGACGGTTGTGTATCTGACAGCGCGACTTTTCCTGGCAACTGGAAAAGGGGAAATCAGCGATCAGCTTTTTCGCCTGCGGACGGCGGCGCAGACAGATGATGAGAAATTTACGGGCAACCTGAAGAAAGCCTATCCGGACTACGAAATTTCATTGCTGCAAACTCATTATCTCCGTTCCTTTCGGACGCCTAAACCAGCCATTATTACGCTGGGCGATCCCCTGCAAAAACACCTCGAACTTCATTTTCTGACGGCGTACAGTGTGGGTGATGGAACGACACCCGGCACCAGTTTGATTATTGATGTGAATCAATATGCTGGGAATAAAGCCAGCAATCCGATTCCGACTTCATTCGGAAATCAGGGCTTTGAAGCGGAAGCCGGGATGACATATTTTTTTCTCAAAAGTGAGATGAAGATGAATCAGGATACTTACACAAATTATTTGCGCGGCAGTAATTTTACGCCATCGTTCAGTGCCTCTGATCGTTACCTGATCCTGGCGGTTGCCGTCGAGCCGGATAAACCTGTGGGCCTGACTTTTGATGCCAGCAAGTCGGCTGATTTACAAGCCAGTGCGACCAAAAAAGTAGAGCCAGCGTGGGTTGAAGATATTCAGCAAAAGAAAATTACCGGGAAAATTCAGGTCCGCATCGAAATCGGAGCCAATGGCAAAGTCATGAAAACCAATATTCTGGGTTCAACTTTACCGGAAGGAAATATGCAGGCTTTAGCAGCGGCGCGGCAATGGGAATTTCCAGCATCTGCACTGGCTGAGCAAAAGGAGCCGATCAGCGCTTTGCTGATTTTTTCCGTTGCACCACCATCACCAAATCGGCCTCAGACAGAGCCGCAGAAAACGACCCCCAAAACTGCTCCTGTCGCAGTAAAACCAAAACTCCCGCTCACCAAAAAATCTACAGTACGCAAAGCCAAATAAAATTTGACAGAGGGAGTAGCTTTTGCATTCTCCCTCAACGATAATTGCTGCCAGTTATGCACTGGTCACAAAAAATCATTACGCTTAAACCTCGTGCGCGAGGCTTCCACGTCGTTACCCGCGAAGTGCTGGAGCATTTGCCGGAACTGCGCGAAATCGAAATCGGATTCCTGCAACTTTTCATCCAGCATACTTCTGCTTCACTCACGATCAATGAAAATGTTAGCGCTGATGTGCGGGGTGATCTGGAAAGACATCTCAACAAAATGGTTCCTGAAAACGCTCCCTATTACGAACACGATTACGAAGGCGCGGATGATATGCCCGCGCATATTAAGGCCTCGCTGTTGGGGAGTGGGCTGACAATTCCAATTGGGCGGGGAAAATTATTGTTGGGAACCTGGCAGGGAATTTACCTCGGCGAGCATCGCAACCACGGCGGCACACGCCAGATCGTAGCGACCTTATTTGGACAGAAAAATAATTCGTAAACAGCGCCCTTGATTAACCAAATTTCTTTTCAGAAGGAAATGCTTTTTCAAATATTTCTTTTAGCATATTTGCTGCTTGAGAATCAGCTTGGAAATCTACCCAATGTTTGACATCAGGCACAATAAAGGCATTGTTATGGCACGACCAGCATACTGTTACAAAGAGAACCATTTTACCCTTTGAATAAAATTTGAGCGCATACGGAGGCTGATGACACGCTGCATTACTATATCCCCGTAACTTCTGTTTTCGCCAAACACCAAGAATATTTTGCGCCTCCTTCCTTTCGACTAACTTAGTTGCTTCTACTTTTTCAATATTTCCCATGCGGGACTCAACACTAAGCAACTCAATTTTATCTATATTTTTGAGCATCGGCGCACGGAAGGATGCATGAGCTTTTAATTTGCGTTTATAGGTTTGTGACTGAGCGGAAGTAAACGAAGCTATTATTACAATAAAAAGCGCGGCTAATTTTAAAATGAACTTACTTGTAATCATAGCAGCTTGTTTCCCAGCGAAGTTGTCTAACAACTCGTTCACCGGGCGTGGCCGTGTGACCGCGATTTACGCATCGCCTGACGGCCACGCTCCTGAGCAACAAATCAATAACTCCTTTATTTACATCACACTTCATTGTTGCTTTACGTCAACCGCCCACCCTGTTGGCTGGGGCATTCCGGTGCAATGAATGTTAGTCCCGGTTTTCCAGGAAAAACTCTCATTTACTTTTCTATGCCTTAAAGGAACTAAACTCTTCACGTTGCCTTTCTTTGTTTATAACCTCGCGTGGCTTCAGGTAGTAGAGCAGTGCTGCTACTGCCAACCGTAATAAAGAATGCCCCCATGTCATGTATATGGGATAGAGGTGGGTAGCGTTCAGGACGTAGAGGGCCAATAGAGGTACTAACGCCCCAAGGCAGAGACCCACAATAATCGCATCAAGAATTGCTACGTTACGAACTGGGTCACGAAAAGCGAAATAAAGCATAAGACCAAGTG
This sequence comes from Blastocatellia bacterium, assembly GCA_031371805.1. Classification (GTDB taxonomy): domain Bacteria; phylum Acidobacteriota; class Blastocatellia; order RBC074; family RBC074; genus JAFDVL01. The sequence goes on from JANMKB010000506.1 coordinate 5,926, forward strand.
CTATGTCCAAGCAGCCCCATTCTGCCCATATCAGTAATATAGTAGTTGTAACTTCGGGATTCAGTGGTTGAGAGAACAAGCGCATTATGAATAGCTTGCCCCCGAAGATCATGAGGAAGCCTTTTACAGTGGCCTCGAAAGCCATGAGGAGAAGCACGATTCGTAAGATATGGGGAGATCTGCTTATTACAGGAATGATACTCCTTTGGCACGCGAGGGCCTAACTTACATTTCTAAAGCCTTTGGCAGTGTTCCACGCCAGGCATTTTCAAGGTTATGAAGTGGCTGGTTGACCGTGGCCTGTCCATCAATCGTAATCGTCAGATTCTCGCCACCGATGACACCAAGCGCAGTGCAGGCAGTATTATTTTGCGCGGCAATAGCTTTGATCTGTTCGACGTTTTCAGGTTTAGCGGAAATCACAATCCGGGAAGCTGATTCGGAAAACAAGCAGGCGGAATTGGAGCCTAGAGATTGAAGATTGATGGTTGCGCCGATGGCTTTGTATCCATTGTGGGAGAAGCAGCTTTCGGCGAGGGCTACGGCTATGCCGCCTTCGGAACAATCGTGCGCCGAACGAATTAAGCCAGCCTGAATTGCTGCAAGGCAGGTTTTTTGGACAGCTAATTCTGCGGTCAGGTCAAGTTGCGGGATTGCGCCGCAGACTTCACCAAAGACTGTGGCCAGTAATTCACTCCCGCCTAATTCATTTTTTGTTTCCCCTAACAATAAAATCACATCGCCAGCTTCCCGGAACCATTGTTGCGTAATGTGGCCGGGTTTTTCGATGACGCCGAGCATGCCGATGACTGGCGTTGGATAGATCGGCGTGCCTTCGGTTTCGTTATACATGCTGACGTTGCCGCCCGTCACAGGCGTTCCCAGAGCGCGACAGACTTCGCTCATTCCTTCCAGCGCGTCCACAAATGACCGCATAATTTCCGGGCGTTCCGGGTTGGGGAAATTCAGGCAGTTCGTAATCGCCAATGGTTTCGCACCGCTGCAAACAACGTTGCGGGCGGACTCAGCAACCGCAAGTTTAGCGCCTTCTTTCGGATTCAAAAATACAAATCGTCCGTTGCAATCAAGTGACATCGCCAGCGCTTTGCGTGTTTCCTTGACCCGAATGACGGCAGCATCCGAGCCTGGCAAAACCGTCGTGTTGGTGCGCACCATATGATCGTACTGGCGATAGACCCACTGCTTTGACGCGATGTTTGGCGCGGCTAACAGACGTAATAAAGCTTCGTTGTAAATATTTTCTGCACCAGCTTCTGCCACTAATTTTGTAAAACCTGCGGCAATTTTTGGTGTTACATCTTCAGTCGAGATTTTGTATTCAGCCTGGGGACGATTGTATTTCGGCGCTTCGTCGGTCAGCGCCGCGTTGGGAATATCGGCGACGACTTCGCCTTTGTGAAGCACGCGCAAACGTTGTGTATCGGTGACGTGACCGATAGTCGCTGCGTCCAAATCCCACTTGTGAAAAATCTCTGCGACCTGACGATCATGACCTTTGGCGGCAACGATCAGCATGCGTTCCTGCGATTCGGAAAGCATCATTTCATACGCCGTCATGCCGGTTTCGCGTTGTGGCACTAAATCCAAATTAATCTCAACGCCATTCCCGGCGCGAGCGCCCATCTCGCAACTCGACGAAGTTAATCCGGCTGCGCCCATATCCTGAATGCCGACGATGGCTCCGGCGCGCATTGCCTCAAGGCAGGCTTCGAGTAAAAGTTTTTCGTAAAACGGATCGCCGACTTGCACGGTCGGACGTTTTTCCAGCGCCGCTTCATCAAATTCCGCCGAAGCCATCGTCGCGCCATGAATGCCATCGCGGCCGGTTTTTGCGCCGACATAAATCACCGGATTGCCGATGCCTTCTGCCTTGCCATAAAAAATTTGTTCGCGGCGCACCAATCCCAGCGCAAACGCATTGACCAGTGGATTCAATGAATATTCATCGGCAAAATAAACTTCGCCGCCCACGGTCGGAACGCCAAAAGCGTTGCCGTAATCGCCGATGCCTTTGACGACGCCAGCCATAATGCGGCGATTGCGTTTGACGATTGCGGCGGACTTTTCATCTTTCATGTCTTCGTCACGAATCGGGCCAAAGCGCAGGGAATTCATCGCCGCCACGGGACGCGCACCCATCGTGAAAATGTCGCGCAAAATTCCGCCTACGCCTGTCGCCGCGCCCTGATAAGGTTCGATAAATGAAGGATGATTGTGCGATTCGATCTTGAAGGCGACACACCAGCCATCGCCGATGTCCACAATGCCGGCATTTTCGCCAGGGCCTTGCACGAGGCATTCAGCTTCGACGGGCAAATTTTTCAGATGCAGGCGCGTAGATTTGTACGAGCAATGTTCTGACCACATCACAGAAAAAATGCCGAGTTCAGTAAAGCCCGGTTCGCGTCCCAGCAATTGTTTAATGCGGTCGTATTCGTCCGGCGTGATGTTGTGTTGTTGCAGAAGTTCGGGAGTGATTTCCATTTCCATTTTGATTTTTGGGCTTTGGGCTTTGGGCTTTGGGCTTTGACAAGGGAACTGGCTAAAAATCAGAGTCCTAAGTCCGAAGCCCGGAGATCATTTTGATTTGAGTTTTTCACGTAATGCGACAGTCATCGAATGAAACATCGCCAGCCCGTTGTGGCTGCCAAGTACGTCTTCAGCGGCGCGTTCAGGATGCGGCATCAGGCCCAGGACATTACGTTCACGGTTGCAAATGCCAGCGATATTTTGCAATGAGCCGTTGATGTTTGCGGCTTCGGTAATGTTGCCATCGGCATCGCAGTAACGAAAGATAATCTGTTTTTCGCTTTCTAACTCCGCTAAAGTTTCAGGGTCGCAAAAATAATTGCCATCGCCGTGCGCAACGGGAATGCACAAAATCTGGCCTGGCGCATAATCGGCAGTAAAGGGCAGGTCGGTTTGTTCGACGCGAATAGTTACGTGTTCGCAGATAAATTTCATATCCCGATTACGCAGCAAAGCGCCGGGTAACAATCCGGCTTCGCACAAAATCTGAAAGCCATTGCAAATGCCCACAATCAGGCCGCCGTCACTGGCAAATCGTTTGATGGCCTGCATGACAGGCGAAAAATTTGCAATCGCGCCGGAACGCAAATAATCGCCGTAGGAAAAACCACCAGGCAAAATTATCGCGTCGAAGCCAGCGACAGATTCCTGTTTGTGCCAGATAAAATCTACGGGTTGACCGATGACTTTGCTGATGACGTGATAAGCGTCGTGATCGCAATTTGAGCCGGGGAAAACAACTACGCCAAATTTCATTGATGGAGCGCCTTGGGCCGAAAACAGTAAGAGCTAAGCAGGATTTTTACTATATTGGGCGGGGATTGTCCAGAAAGGTTGGGTGCGGCAGGTAACGACACTTGCTAAAAAAAGGGTGATATTTTATGCTTGCATTTTGTAAGCATAAGCAGGAGAGGAATTGAAGTATGCCAAATATCTTAGTTCGTGATGTAGAAGAAATCGTCCTGGAAAAATTAAAAGAACAGGCCAAACGCAATGGTCGTTCTATGCAAAGTGAGGTTCTTTCCATTCTCAATCTGTTCGCTGAGAACGACAGGATATCAGATGAGCAAACTGCTGCGACAATAAAAAAATCACTGCGTGGTCGAACTTTTTCGGATAGCGCTGCCTTGTTGCGCGAGGATCGCAGACGATGAGGTATGTTGTAGATGCCAGTGTTGCCATCAAGTGGTATGTGCCTGAAATCTACGAACAGGAAGCTACTCGAATTTTGCAGGGCAACCATCTCTTGCACGTGCCAGTATTGATCTATCCTGAATTCGCCAACATTCTCTGGAAAAAAGTGCGACGCGGTGAAATTAGTGCAGCGGAGGGGCAGCAGATTATTGCAGCGTTTTCAAAGCAAAGACTCTTGCCGCATTCCCACCAGCAATTAGTGCAATCCGCCTTCGCCGGGGCTGAAGCAACTGGTCAAACTGCTTATGACTGGACTTATTTGGCACTGGCTATTTCCTTGTCCTGCGAATTTGTCACAGCCGATGAAAAATTCTACCAGGCGTTAAAGAACACACCATTGCAAAAGAATCTGTTATGGATTGGAAATGTCGTTTGGTTAAGCCCTTAACTAAACCGCAACGGATGATCGGTCAAATATTTCCACGAAGTATCGCCAATTAAATCCATTGAGGAAAGTCCATCGTTTTCTGTGCCGGGGTAAACGTAAAACGCATCACGTTCGATGGCGCGTGGATCAAGGGCGCGCATTGCTTCGAGAAGTGTTTCAAAGGTCGGAGTGCGCCAATAATCGGCTTCGGGAATGCTTTCAATTGATGAGCGAAAAGGTTGCGACAATTGTTGATATGTAGGGCGGAATTCGTACGCGCCGGAATCGTCTTCGACCGCATCATCGCGGCTGTCAATCATCATCAGCAAAGTTACGATGACATATTCCTTACTGTCAGAGAAACGTTTCAGCGGATCAATCTCGCTGCCCATTTCGTCTTCTTCAGTTGCCATCGAAGCTTCGATTTCGTTGCGCCACTGATTGAAACCCTGAATCGCGGCGTTGGCATCGGTTTGATAATCCCAATAACCATATTCCCACGCATATTGATTTTCGAGCAATAAAGACGCAACGGATTTCATAAAGCGTCGTTTATCGGCGGCGCTCGTTTCTTCCATTTCGACTAAGCGTTTGAGCCTGGCGCGCAGATCATCGCTGCCAAAAACCTGCACAACCAATTGCAAACCGACGAAGACGGTATAAGAAGTGTCTTCTTCGCCGCTCATGCCGATAAAGGAACGGCGACCTTCGTCAAGCTGGGCTGGGGATTTGCGATTGGCAAGATAAATTCCACCCGCCAAAGCTCCACCAAGAAATAAAATTAACAATAGAAAAGTGAAAGTCGCAAGAAAGAGTAAGGGCATAATTTTCCCAAAAGAAAGTTTGAGGTTGTGTCGCTATATTTTAACCGCCGAACCAGCCGCCGCCGCTGCGTCCATAAGAACCGGAACGACCAGAGCGCACGCCGGTGACTTGTCCGCCGGACATTCTGACGCTGGTTCTGCCGAACCCACTTGGACGATTGCGACCAACGCCGCTCGCACCGCCGACGCGTGAGCCACTAAACATAGTCGGACGCGAAACGGGACGATAGGCAGAAGGCTGAAACGGTGCCGGCGCAGTCGGGCGTGAATACGCCATCCGGCTGCCACCATACGATGTATAAGCGTAAGGATACGGACGATAGTAATAGTGATCGTAAAAATACCAGTGATAAAAAGGCGAGCCGCCGTAATAGTAACGATTCACATACGTCGCCTGTCCGTTGTTGGCAGGCAGCGGGTTTGTGCCCGCGACAGTCGTGGCCGCCGGAGTTTTGAAATCCGAAAGTTTCAGGAAGCGAATATTGATATTCTGCTTTCCGTATTCCACAAATTCGTCATTCAAATCGTCCATTTCCTCTTTGCGCCGATCATCTTTGACGACATACATCAGGCTGGTAATCCCGCGTTGTTTCAGGTCAGCCGCTGAGGGCAATTTCGCCAGATAACGGTTGTCGAATTGTGTTTCCTCGTCTTTGTATTCGTTCAGGCGCTGGCTGTCGAGCAATAAAACGGCAGGCGCGTTGTCTTTGAGCTTCACTTTTTTGTCTTCAATTTCTTTGGCGTAATACACCATCGCGCCCAGCGTTTCGTGCGAATGCACCACGCCCAGCGGATGCGGCCAGTTATCAAACACCGGGACAATTTGCGCAAAATCTGCCATCGCTGCACCAAAGGCAACAGATTGAATTCCGTCCAATTCTGAAACGATCAGCGCTTCATTCGCATTGGCGGATTGTGACAGCAATTCTTTCAAAGCTTCAGCCTGCCCATACACTTCATCCATCAGGGCAGTTTTTACCGGCTTGATTTGATCACGCAATGTTTGTTGAGCGAGCGACTGAATCAGCGTCGGCACAAAATAGGGTTGCCATTTTGCATTGGTCGGTTGCCAGGCAGCAATCAGCTTATTTGGCTCGACATATTGTTTCCAGTCGGAGTCTTTGACGCTGGCGGTGGCCTGTGTAAAGGTCGGATCAAAAGTGAGCGGCTTATCAGTTGAGCCGACATTCCAGCCTTCTTTTTGCTGTAATTCGAGCGAATCACGTTCGATATCAGGTTCATCGCTGCTGAATAATTTGTACCCGGTCAATCCGACTAAACCCAGTCCAGCGGCCCAGGCAACGCCTTTACCAATGCGTTTGCTGGCGCTGCGCCGCGAGAGGTCTTCCTTAAACCACTTGGAGACGGGGCCGGAACCTGGCGATGAAGATTCGGTTTGGTTCTTTGAATAAGGCGTTTTGTAAACAGGAGGTTTTTTGTCGTCCATAGTATTACTGAATAAGTTGTAGCGGGAGATGAAACCCGGCTCGCTACGGCTTGCGGTACTGTACCCGGAGCCGTAGCAACGGAGTGATTTTTCCCGCTATGCAATTTAAAATCCAGCTAAATATACCGTGTCATAAATCCATCGGCAAATTGTACGACGAAACTAAGCGTATCGTTCAAAGCAATTTGCTACAAATCATTTTGCTTAAACTCAGGGCAACTGCTCGAATTCTTTTTTTGCGTCAATGAAAACAGGTAAGTCAGCATCAGCATCTTTCCACCAGCGGAAAAATTGCTCATACTCGCTGCGGCTTTGCGCCGGATTATTTTGTTATAGTAAGGCCGCCCGTGCCAGGCCTAAATGCGCCAATGGATAAAGCAGCGAAACCGGTTCCCAGCCGCGATAGTCAATAATTTTCTGAAACTCAGCGGCAGCTTTGTTAATGAATTCAAGGTGGCTTTTTTCTGTTCGACGAGTGCTTGTCGAAGCGCTGCCTCAATGGTCAGCGCGGCGGCTACTTCGTCGAGATGGCGTTGCTCTGCCATTGTAATTGAACGCTGCACCATGGCCTCTGATTCCTTCAGATGTCCGTTGAAAGCGAGAGCTTGTGAGTGCCAGTTGAGCGCCCCAAATTCATCGGGACGACCTTTGGCGGCGTCGAGCTGTTGTTGCATTAAATTTTCGTTGCCCTGAATAAAGGCTGTGCGATAAAGAATAAAGTGATAAAAGGTCGAATCCAGTTTGCGTTCACGGGCTGTGGCAATCGCTGCATTTGCTTCGTCATAACGACCCAGCCGCACCAATCCCGCCGCTAAATTTCCCAGCGGAAAAACATAATTTGGATCAAGTTGAATACTGATCTTTGCTTCAATGACTCCCTGGTCAAATAATCCGAGCATCAGGATGCGCGTGACCAGCGCATTGTGCGCAAAGGCATCGCGCGGATAGGTTTGCGTCCACAATTTTAGTAACTCAACCTCTTTATCAATTTCGCCCATAACGTAATCGTAATAAAGCGAGGTGATCAGAAATTTCTCGCGCTCGCTGGTTCTTTCACATAACTGATACGCCTGCTCAGCAAATTTAGTTGCCAACTCTGATTGCCCCAGACCATCATAAACATTTGCCAGCCGCGCCACGGGCAACGCGAATTTTGGATCAAGTTCGATGGCGTGTTTGTAAAGCGTGATGGCTTCGAGGCGATTGCCTTTGAGGAATTGTTCGCGGGCCAGCGAGACAGCTTTGAGCGCTTCCAGCGATGATGTCGTTCCTTCTTCCAGCGGCGCGGCAAACCTTTGAATTGAACCCAGAGATTCACCGAGTCGGGCGCGTAATTCTTTGGCCGCTTTGTTGAGCGCACTTAAGACATCGTGTTTATTTTCTGCTTCTACCAAAGTGCGAGAAAAAACATTTCCGGTTTGGGAATTGATGGCTTCGAGCGTGATGGCATAGTGGCGATCAAATTTGGCAACCGTGCCAATGAGTGTGGCTTTGATGCCTTGGCGCTGGCCGATTTCACGGGATACTTCCCGCGTTAATTTTTCTTCGGGCGAGCGATTCATAAAACGCAAAGTTTCACGGGTGCGTTCTTCCGGGAAAATATTCAGAAAGGGAGTTTGTTCCAACTGCACTGCCAGCGCCTGTTTGAGCGCTCCATCAAAAACTGCCTCATTGGTGTTGTTCACAAAATCTGCTAATAAAACGGAGTCTTTTTCACCTAACGCATAAGTGCGATTGAAAAAGAGAAACCACGACGCTAACGAAGCCAAAATCAGCAGCGCGACAAAGGCCAGCGAAAATGTTCGTTTGTGTTGCCTGATATTTGTGACGATATATTCCGCGCTCGAAAGCGTATGCGACGATGTAACCTTTGCAGGCTGCGGATTCGTTTGCAGCGGTAAAGATTCGTTGCTGACAAGCTGCGGATCAAGCTCAATCTGACGACGCAGATTTTTAAGCTCAGTCAGTAATTCAGCCGATGTCTGATAGCGCTGCTCACAATTTTTGCCTAACATTTTGCTTAGGATGCGCTGTAGCTCGATGGGGACAACCGCCAGATATTTCGTCAGCGGCGGCGGCTCTCGTTCGACAATCGCAATAATTACATCGGTATTGGTTACGTCCTGAAAAGGCGTTTGTCCGGCAATCATTTCGTACAGGACAATGCCTAAACTGAAAATATCGCTGCGTGCGTCAACCGCTAAACCCCGCGTCTGTTCCGGTGACAAATACCGCGCCGTCCCCAGCACGGTTCCAGGTTCGGTTGAATCGGCGGCAGAGCGACGGGGCGAGCGGCAGAGCATCTTCGCCCCGTCGTCTATTCTCCGTTTCTCCGTTTCGCTCCGTCAACTTCGCTACGCCAAAATCCAGCACCTTCACCCACAATGTAATGGACATTTTCCTACTGCCCGACTTCGTGAATGGTGATGATGTTTGGATGATTGGGCGAGGAGGCGGCTCTGGCTTCACGCATAAAACGCTGCACCCGCGACGCGTCAATCGTGTGAATACGCGGCAAAATTTTAATCGCAACCTCACGCTCTAATTTAGTGTCGAGCGCCTGATAAACTTTGCCCATTCCACCGGCACCAAGTTCAGCCAGGGTGTAATAATGTCCGATGGATTGTCCCACCAGATTATGGCTGGAGGAGGCTTCGATGAACTGTCGCATTGGAGAAATTTCCAGAAAGCTGTCGGTGCTTTCGTCGTCCTGCAACATTTTTTCGACTTCCAGGCGCAGGCTCTCATCATTCGCACAGGCGACCACTAAAAATTCTTTGCGTTGTTGCGCTTCATACTCAGCCGCCTCCGCAAAGATTTCGTTCACCTGTCGCCACCGGGTTGGAGTCATGATTGGAGTCATAAATTCTTAGCGTGATTATGAGGAATCGTAATTTTCGGGGGAAGTTTAATAAATGGTCAGAGCGCAAAGAGCAAAGGCAAATTAACCGTCAGCAGGGTGAGGCGGATTTTGGCCTGTCCGGGCAGGATTGCAAATTAAAATTTATTTTTGCGGCAGTCATTCAGGCAGTTTTGAGTGTCGCCACATCTTCTAACCCAAGTTCTTTAATCATTTGCTCGCGCAGGATAAATTTTTGCACTTTGCCGCTGGCGGTTAACGGATAAGACGAAACGAAGCGGATGAGTTTTGGAATTTTGTACCGCGCCATGTTTGCCTTGCAATATTCGTGGAGTTCTTCAGCGGTTAGCGTTTCATCCACACGGCGAATCATGGCGCAAACTTCTTCGCCCATAAACGGGTCAGGCAGGCCGATGATTTGAGCTTCGGCAATTTTCGGATGGCGCATCAGAAAGGCTTCAATTTCCGCCGGATAAATATTTTCACCGCCGCGAATAATCATGTCTTTGACGCGTCCGACAATGTTCAGATAACCGTCCGGTCGCATCACTGCCAAATCGCCCGAATGCAGCCACCCATCTTTGTCAATTGTCTCCGCCGTCTTTTCCGGCAGATTGTAATAACCGACCATATTCGAAAATGCTTTGCAACAAAGCTCGCCCGATTCGCCACAGTTGACAATTTCGCCCGTTGCCGGACTGATAATTTTTATCGCAGTGTGCGGTTGTGGCAGGCCAACGGTCGCGGCTTTCAGCTCGAAGCTGTCGGTGCTAAATGATTGCGTAACTGCGCCCGTAGTTTCGGTCATCCCAAACACTATCGAACAATCCGCACCCATTTTTTCTTTGACCTGTTCCATCACGACGACGGGGACGGGCGTAGCTCCCGTGAACAGGGCGCGAACAGTAGTCAAATCGAATTCCGCAAAGCGTGGATGATTGAGCATTGCAATCAGCATCGTCGGCACGGCAAACGTGAACGTACCTTTTTCCTGCGAGAAGAGTTGCAGTTGTTTCAACGGGTCAAAGGTAATCAGCGGAATCAAAGTCGCACCGAGGAAAATACTATAAATCACGCCGCCCAAACTTCCCGCAATATGAAAGAACGGCATCGAAGTCACGTAACGCTCGTGTGCGCCCAACGCGCCGCGTCCGGTTGAAACCTGCCCCTGATTGACCAGGCTGAAGTGGGTCAGCATCACGCCTTTGGGAAAGCCTGTCGTGCCGCTGGTGTATTGCATCATGGCGACATCGTGAACGCCGACACTGGCTTGTCTCTGTGCTAATTCTTCATCAGAAATTTTGTCCGCCAGTGCCGTGACCTGTGAATAAAGCAGGACGCCTGGTTGTGGCTTATCGCTAATTAAGACAACTCGTTTTAGTTTTGGAAGGGAAGTGCAGGCCAGCGTTTCGTTGATCGGGTCATTGATAATTTTTAGCTCCGGCGCGATGTGATAGATGGATTGTAAATAATTATTGCCACGCAATTCTTCGATCAAAAACAGCGTCGTAATGTCGCCTTGTTTGAGGACATATTCGATTTCGTCCTGGCGGTAATTTGTATTGACGGTCACAATCACCGCGCC
>JANMKB010000508.1:0-8497 GCA_031371805.1 Blastocatellia bacterium
GCCTATTTTTGAATCCATATTGTTTTCGTTTAATCAAATTAATCCTCTTTTTATGGCGCTAAACCTTGGGTTGATCCCGCTACTTTTCTCCAGTTATTTTTCCTCAATCAGTTTACAGGTAGGAACAGAAAGCTTCAGGATAATTCCAGAACTATTCTTGTCGGCGTTAATCTGAACTATTTGTGATTTTGGCTGTTCAATCCTACGCCTGGTTCCTTGCGTTAAGCTTTCACAAATACTGTCCTGAGCAATTATTAATTGCGAACCAACCAATCTCACATTTTCGCCTTTCAAGATTTTAAATGAAAAGTTACCTTGCGAGTCAGAGTGCGAATTAATACCGCGACTAATTCCTCTTGTTTCATTGGCAGGAAAATATTGGATACGTCCTGAGACAGGCTGTCCATCCGCATTGACTAAGACGCCTTCAACAGTAACTCGCTCTTCTATTTCAGGTACTTGAAAAAATAAATTTTCACGCAACTCCCCGATACTTATTTTTACAGGAACTGCCAGCTCGCGTTGGCTAACGCCTGGATAATAAAGTGTCTTGAATGGTTGTTCGCTACTTATCGTTCCTTCTGCATTGGCAACAAGTTCATAAAGGCCAAGAGAAAGTCGCTCAATCGAAAAATCACCATTTTCGTTCGTGCAATGTGACCCATAGTCCGTCAGCTTTTTACTTTGCAAGGGAACAGCAGACAGGCAAACACTTTTCATTGGCTGTCCAGCAGGGTCAACCACTTTCCCGCGAACAGCACTGTTTATTTCGAAAGTGATGTCCATCGCAGCCTGTTTTTTTGCGAGCAGAATTATCGGAATACCTTTTTGTATTGCAAACTTGAAATCCGATTTACCAGCAAAACTTGTGAACGTAGTTGGAAAATATGAATTTACGGTCCACCCAGTTGCGGCTTCGGGCTTGATTAAATATTTGCCAGCAGGCAAATCATAAATTTCGTAGACACCGTGCTCATCCGTCTTTATCTCATACGTTTTATCTTCACCAGTTATTTGGATGTTAATCCCCTTTGGATTTGAATCAGTATCGCTCTGAAAATGAACAGTACCAGAGATTCGCGTCTTACCGAGCACCTTCGACATTTTATTCAAATACAACAAATCATCATTTGCGTCTTTCAAATCAGTTGACCGTCCGCATCCCGCGACATCCCAAATTTTAGGGTTTATTACTTCTGCCCGAAGATACAAAAGATATTGCTTCCCAACATTTCTCTCATCAAAAGACCAAATAAAGAACCCGCCTCCTGAATTGAAAACTATTTCCTGCCCAGCTTTGAGTCTTCCTTTATAGACTTTCTCAATGACCATTTTGATTGTTTTCACTTCGCTGGTTTGCGATGTTTCATTTTCAAACCCTTTCTCAAGCGAGACTGCTTTGGCAATAATGACGACGTTCGCTGAATCGTAAGATTCTTGCACGGAATTTGTTGGACGACAGGTACTAGCAAAAACTCTTTCCAAACCAAAACTCATCCAGAAAATTAATATCATCCCAGCAAGTAAAAATTTATGGAACATACAGCTTTCCTCTTTCATCGCTAAACTCGTTTTAGAATTCATTAAATGGCAAATATTACTTTGTCGTTGAAGATGAATAGCTTCGTTTCAAATCTTCATTCAACGTATTCAGAAAAACCAGCAGCGCAGTTATATCCGATTCTGTCAGTCTTATTTTCTTCAATTCCTCATCTGCCGCACGAAGTTCTCCGGTACGTGCCATTTCGCTCAAACGCCTGACTTCATTGATTGCATCTGTCAGCGTAGTGTATGCGCCGCTGTGCATATACGGATGTGTGTAAGCGAGGTGGCGAAGTCCGGGCGTTTTGAAAGTGCCAATCATGCGCGACAAAAATTGTTCGTCGCTTTCACTGGTGCGGCGCATTACTGAAGTTTTCAAATTCACATAATTCCAGTAACCAAGATCAACATTTTCGGGCTTGCGGCTGGCGGGGATTTCGCGCCACTGCGTGGCAGGGCGAACAGCCTCAGCCGCACCCGGAATCTGCAACATCGCAAATTTCCCTGCACCATGAATTTGATCGTATTCAATCTGGCTGATGCCCAGGTTATGAAAGAGGTTGTCGGTAAAGAGCGGCGGCGCGTGACAGGTGACACAATTTCCGGTGGCAGGATCAAAGAAAATCTTCAAGCCTGCCAGCGCAGTTCGATCAAATCCTTTCGTTAACTTCAGTGTTTTTGTCTGCTCCAACTCGCTTATTTTTGCCAGCCAGCGTTGCCCAAATTCCTGACCACTCTCACCATTCGCCGGAGCAGTCGCAAGATTATTCAGCTTTATAAATTGATCGTAAGGCGAATTCATCGGGCTGTTGAGCGTTCGCATAAAATCGGCAATGGCACGTGCCACAAGATTAACAACTTCGGCGCGGGTAAGTTTTTCCAGTTCGACGTTGTATGCTTTTTTGAATTGCTCACGATAATTTTCCTGTCCTGATTCATCACCGCCATCCCGCAAAACCACCGCCTGGATTTGTGTCAACGCCTGCTCTTTTTCTTCCGGCAACCAGCCCATCGGACGACCGCTGAAAGTGCCTTTGACTAAATCTTCGAGTGAAGCGAATTCACCATCGAAGTGCAGGCGCGGCATTTTAGCCACGTCAAATAAGGCAGGCGAATTGCGCAATTCAAATCGTTGCGGTAACTGTGTCCGAAAAGAAATCCAACTGCGATTGAAAAAATCCGCGAAGGCACGAGTGCCCTGCGGGTCTTCATCAAAGAGATGACAACTGCTGCAACTGGCGGGTAAATCTCCCTGCGAAGTGGAAAATCGCACATCCCGAAATAATCTTTCGCCCAGACGAACAGATAGCGAATTTGCACTGCTTTGTGACCACACAGATAAATTCAGGCAGGCTAGCACAGCGCAAACGATCACGACTCCGCGCTTGAGCCATATTTTTCCCGGCATTGATTTCGATGGCACTTGGAACAAACCTCCCAACAAGTTTACTGCTGCGATTAAAACATAACTCCGCCTGGCGAGCGAGTGGCTCATTCAATTCAGGCAGGGTATATTGCTGATGAGTGCTACTGGAGTGCCAGCATCCTGGTGGCCTTGCTTCTTCAGGCTTTGCCAGCAGGATGCTGGCGCTTCAAACCCCAGAGGATTTTTTTGCATGCCCAATCAGGAAGAATCACCCTCCCTCCATCGCGCACTTGGCACATTTGCCGCGACTGCCTTTGTCGTGACCAGCATGGTCGGCACGGGAATTTTCACCGTTCCAGCCTATGTCAGAGTCGCCACCGGAAGCGGAGTCGCGGCGTTAGGCGTGTGGGTTGTCGGGGCGGTATTGGCGCTGTCAGGAGCGCTCTGTTATGCGGAGTTGGCAACGCGCATGCCGCATGCCGGAGGCGAGTATCAATATCTCAGCCAGGTGTTCGGAAAAATGTCGGGCTTCGTGTGCGGCTGGATTACTTTTTTTGCGGGCTTTGCGGCTCCGATTGCCGCCTCTTCGCTGGGTGCAGTTGCCTATTTTTCCCCACTCATTCCAGGCTGGAACCCGGACACGCCGATCATTGACGGCTGGAGCATCTCGCAAGGTTCAGTCGTCGCCGCCAGCTTAGCCATCATTATGGCCATTGTGCATTCCATCGGCGTGCGACCGAGTGGACGATTGCAAAGTCTGCTGGCAATTACAACCGTCTTCTCAATTATCATTTTTGTGGGCGCAGGATTCGCTACGGGGCGCGGAAATTTTCAGGGCATCACGCAGGTTTCACAAGCAGGCGAAACCTGGTGGATTGCATTGATCCAGGTCAGCTTTGCTTATACCGGATGGAATGCGGCGGCTTATTTAGCCGGCGAAGTCAAAAACCCGCGCAAGACTTTGCCGCGTGCTTTGATTGGCGGGACATTAATTGTCGTGCTGCTTTACCTCGCGCTTAATTTATTATTTTTTTATGCGCTGCCAGCCAACGCCTGGCAACCAACCATTGCGGTCGGACAGGTCGCGGCGGAGCATTTATTTGGGGCAGCAGGCGGACGCGTCCTAGCCGCGATTGTGACGATCATTATTCTCGGCTCCATCAGTGCGTGGACGGCTTCAGGGCCGCGTGTTTATTTTGCGATGGCGCAGGATGGCATCGCGCCAAAGATTTTCCAGCGCCTGAACTCACGACGCGCCCCGGCCTTCGCTACGATGATTCAGGCTGTCGTCGCCGCGATGATGGCCCTGAGCGGAGCCTTCGAGAAATTATTAATTTACGTGGGATCAGGCTTGTTATTATTTTCGGGCATCACGATTGCCGCAATTTATTTCGCCCGGCGCAAACAGATTGCGCATTCGCCCAATTATTTTCGCGTGCCGGGTTATCCGTTCACGCCTGCAATTTTTATCGCGCTGGTGCTTGTTTCATGGATTCAAAGCCTGCGCGAACAACCAATCCCGACAGGCGCGGCATTACTCACAATTATTGTCGGCGTCGTGATTTATTACGGCGCACGAGCATTGGGCTGGATTGTCGAACAAGCACAACCAATTCCTCAACCTTCAGAGCAGACGTAGCGTAAACTTTCCAGTTGAAATGCAGAAGCCCGCCCGAAGTAAGTGTGTGCGCCCTTACTTCGGGGCGGGCTTCCGCAATACACCGGAGAAACTAGAAAGTTTCTGTCACTATTTTTTCGGAATCAGCGGCAACACAAGTGCCGATGGATGTTCGGCATCGTGATAGATTGTCTGCTTTGCTTTCTCCATGCGCGTGCCGCCAAACGTCTTCTCGCCGGTATTCAAATTGCGATTGAAGCGCGGGAAATTGCTGCTGGAAATATACACGCGGATGCGATGACCAGCCTTGAAAACATTGCTCGTCGCCCATAAATCAATCGTATATTTGTAAATTTTATTCGGCTCAATCGGCTCAGCTTTTTCGGTTCCATTGCGATAACGCGCACGAATAATTCCATCACCCAAATATCGCGCATAGCCCTTCTCATCTACATCCACAATCAGCGCCGTAAAATCCGTGTCGGCGGCAGAAGTCGAAGCATAAATTTCAGCCGTAATAAAACCAGTGACTTCAGTGTCCTGCGTCAATGCTGGAGTCGAATACACCAACACATCATTGCGTGATTCGTTTGGACTTTGATCGAATGGCCCTGGCGCGATGCCTCCGCAACACAAACGTCCGCCGATTGTTCTGACAGGACTGGTGGGATTATATTCATACGCATCAGGCTTTTCAGCTTTCGGCGCAGCGGTTGAAATCGCTCCATCACCAGTAACCGAATTCGCTGCGTTGTTCGCGTGCAGGTAATATTTTGTGTACTGGGTGCGAGCCAGCGGAAATTCTTTTTCATCGCGCCACACGTTGTCACCAAGAACAAAAATCTTGACCGGTGAATCGGTCGAAAATTCGTTCGGCTTCCCTTTCATCACATAATCGTACCATTTCACAATCGTGCCGTTCATATCCAGCACGGCTTGTTTGCCGAACGTCACATCGCCGATTTTTCCTTCGGGCGAAGTCGCCGCGTGCGCCCACGGCCCCATCAATAAACGTTGTCCTTCGCGCGCTTCTTTGGTCGGCGCTTCTTTTTGCAGGCGCATAAAATTGCGAATTGAGCCGCCACTGAAAATGTCGTGCCAGCCGCCTGAATGCAAAGCTTTCACATTCATCTTGCCGTAATGGTCCGAGATTTTAATTTTGCGCCAATACTCATCATTGGTTTCGTGCTCAACCCAGTCTCGGAAATAGGGTGCGACCTCGGCGGCGGTCGGCGTGGTAACTAAACGATAATCTTCGACGGGCAATTGCTCCGCCCATTGTTTGGGACGATTCAGCGCTCCTGTTTTGCGCATTACCGTGTCCAGCACCAGGCCCGAAGTCCACGATTCCGCGAACCATTGCATCAAGGCGCCGCCTTCATACGTCCAGCCTTCGTAATATTCCATCGCCGTCACGTAAGGGAAAATTCCAACCAGATGCGGCGGCGCAGTTGAAGCCGCCAGCATTTGTGTAGCGCCAACATACGAACCGCCAAACGTCCCTACTCTGCCGTCGGAGTAAGGCAACGCCGCAGCCCATTCAATCGTGTCGTAGCCGTCATTGGCTTCGTACCTGAACGGATAAAATTCGCCTTCGGAATCAAAGCGCCCTCGCGTGTCCTGCAAAATCGCAATGTAGCCGTGCGAAGCAATAAACATGCCGGTTGCCGGGTCTTTGCGATTGTACGGCGTGCGCGTCATCACAACCGGAAATTTACCTTCACCCTGGGGGCGATAAATGTCGCACACGAGCGAAACTCCATCGCGCATTTTGACGCGAACATTGGTTTGCACCTGAACGGCATAAGTATCGGGCGCAGGCGCAGAGGATTGTGCAAACGAGGCAATAAACAAAAACAGGCTGATGAACGACAAAGGGCGAAGGTTGATTTTCATAGGGTTTATCTCTTAAAAAATGGGACACGGATGAACACAGATGAAGTAGATTTACGCTGTTTTGATCGGCGCTGAGCGGCTAAATTTACGCCATCTGCGGTCACTCTTTGAGATTGGAAGCAGGATCATACCGCAGCCATTGACTACAAGGAAACAGCCCTACATCATTGACCGCATTATGCGCGCAATTCCAACGCTTAAAATCAGCATCTCCGGTGTCCGTGGCGTGATTGGTGCTTCGCTCACGCCGACGCTGCTCACACGCTTTGCCCAGGCATTCGGGACTTACGTTGGCTCCGGTACGATTGTGCTGGGGCGCGATACGCGCACGTCGGGCGAAATGGTCAGGCAGGCAGTAATCGCGGGGTTATTATCCAGTGGCTGCCGCGTGATTGATCTTGATATTTGTCCGGTTCCAACGGTGCAATTGATTACGCGGCAACGCAAAGCGCGCGGCGGCATTTGCATCACTGCCAGTCACAATCCGGCGGAATGGAACGCGCTGAAATTCATTAATGCCGAAGGATTATTTTTGAGTCCCGGTCAGGCACGGGAGTTACTCGACATCTATCATCAGGGCGATTATCACAAAGTTTCCGGTGCCAACATGCGCAACGTCGAGGCATTTTCCGGCGGCAATGATGCGCACATCAAAGCGATTATTGACGCCGTTGGGCCGGTGCCAAAAACTGCGCGTAAGCTCAAGGTCGCGCTTGATTCATGCAACGGCGCGGCCTCGCACATCGCGCCCAAATTGCTGGCAGCGTTAGGCGCAGAAGTTGTCAGCATCAACACGACCCCGAATGGTTCGTTCCCGCGTGGAGCGGAGCCGGTCGCCGAAAATATTTCCGAGCTTTGCCAACTGGTCAAAGACAGCGGCGCGGACGTTGGCTTTGCCCAGGATATGGACGCGGATCGTTTGGCGGTAGTGAATGAAAATGGCATGCCGATTGGCGAAGATTACACTTTGGTTTTGGCTACGCGTTATGTGTTGAGTAAAAATCCCGGCGCGGTTGTCGCCAATCTTTCGACTACGCAGGCGCTTGATCCGGTGGTCAAACATTTTGGCGGCACCTTGCATCGGTCAAAAATCGGCGAAGCAAATGTCACCGAAAAAATGCAGGCCGTGAGCGCCATCATCGGTGGCGAAGGCAACGGCGGCGTGATTTATCCGCGCATTAATTTTTGTCGTGATAGTCAGGTCGGAATGGCGTTGATCCTGCACCTGCTGGCGGATTCCGGCAAATCTGTGTCAGAGCTTTTAGCAGAATTTCCGCACTACCACATCATCAAGGAAAAGCTGGAATGCCCTTCGGACAAAATCGCCGAAGCGCTGAAAATGATCCGCCGCGAATACGCCAGGCATGAAATAGATTTGCGCGATGGCGTGAAAGTGTTGTTTGATAACAGTTGGTTGCACGTGCGCGGATCGAACACCGAACCGATTATTCGCATCGTCGCCGAAGCGGAAACCAAAGCGAGAGCTTGCGCTATTGTGGATCAGATTTTCAATAAAGTAGCCGCCCTGATCAAATCGTAACACCGTCGCTATCATACTGACCACTGACCACTGTCCGCTGACCACTGGCTAAGAAGCCTGACAGATATTTGGGGCAGTGGGCAGGTATCAGTGCTTAGTAAAACTTACTTGTTCGATTAAAACCCTCTGTCACTCAGTCTTTTATGAAACGTAACCAAATTTCTTTTTTTGTTCTGCTGGCAATTTTAGCCCTTTGTTCATTGCCTGCGGCCTCGCGGCAACAACCAGCGCCACAATCAGTGGGACTTCCTTTCTCGACACCCGAACAAATTAAAGAAGACATCAACGCTGTCACTTGCAAAGACAAAGAGCGATTGAATTCGGTCAGGATATTGTTTGAGAAAATGGGTGTGCCAGCCGCCGACATTACCGTCGAAAAAATTAAGGGTGTCGAAAACGTTGTTGTGCGCAAAGCCGGAAAATCATCCGACGAAAAAATCATCATTGGAGCGCATTACGACAAAACCGGCGACGGCAGTTGTGGCGCAGTTGATAACTGGACAGGGGTTGTGGCTGTCGCTAACATCTATAAAAC
>JANMKB010000511.1:0-6790 GCA_031371805.1 Blastocatellia bacterium
TTGCTTCCAGCCAGGGATCAACATACGCATCAACGGCGGCTTGAATATCAGCGTCTAATCGGGCGCAAATTCCTTCACTGTCTTCGACTAAAATCTCTCGTAATTTTTCGATCCCGATGCGCTCGACTAAGCTCCAGGTACGTTCTAAGTACTTGGCATTTTCGCGGTAGTACTGCATAAAGCGTCCCATATAAAGCAGCACTTCATCGTGTGTATCAACGGTCACGAGGAGGTCGGTTTTACGGACGTGAGCGCCGCCTGCGCCACCGATTAACACTTCCCATTTACCGCCTTCAATCGCCATCGCGCTGATGTCTTTGATGGTCGCTTCGGCGCAATTTCGCGGACATCCCGTCGTCGCAAATTTCAATTTGTGCGGGGCTTCAATCCCTTGGAATCTTTTTTCAATTTTGATACCAAGTCCGGTACTGTCGCCGACTCCGTAGCGGCAAAATTCTGTCCCGACGCACGTCTTGCAAGTACGAAATGCTTTGGAGTAAGCGTGTCCCGAAGGCATTCCCAAATCGCGCCAGACAGCGGGCAAATCTTCTTTTTCAATGCCGAGCAAATCAATGCGCTGACCGCCGGTGATCTTGACCATTTTGACGTTGTATTTGTCGGCCACATTGGCGATGCGTCGTAATTCATCAGCGGAAGTCACGCCGCCATAGATGCGCGGAATCACGCTGAACGTGCGGTCTTTCTGGATGTTGGCGTGTACGCGATCATTGATAAAGCGGGCATCACGTTCGTCTTCGTATTCGCCAGGCCAAATTGTTTTGAGAAGGGAAGCCAGCCCCACTTTGCTCGCGGGGTCTTCTGTGCCATCCGCGAGTGCGTCAAATACGGCTGAGACGCTTTTCAATTCCTGATCTTTAATGGCTTCGATCAACTCAACTTTATTCATCGGAACGCCGGGAACGTAATAATGAATTGACGGGTCTTCGACGGCTAAATCGCCTGCCGCGAATTCAAAAATATCTTTCACCTGCGATTTGCACGAACCGCAGCCAGTTCCAGCGCGGGTTGCGTCGCACAGCGATTTCAGCGAACGGCAACCGCCTTTGACAGCGTTGACAATGGCTCCCTTAGAAACTCCGTTACAGTTGCAGATTTGCGCATCGTCAGGCATTGCTTCCAGCGAAAGCCCTGCGCCGGAATCTGCATAGTTCAGCGCAAAAAGTAATTCAGCGCGATTTTCCGGCAACAATGAATTGCGGTCAAACGCCTGTAATAATGCGGGCGCAGTTGAAGTCTCCCCCAACAACATTGCGCCTGCCAGTTGACCATTGCGCACGATCAACTTCTTGTAAATGCCGCGTCCCGGTTCGGTATACACCACGACTTCATCGTCAGGATGAGCGGCTTCTTTTTCTCCCATAACTGCTAATTCGATGCCCATCACCTTGAGCTTGGTCGAAACTTTTGAGCCTTTGTAAGCGGCTTCCGGTTTGCGTCCAGTCAAGCGATCTGCGAGGACGGCGGTTTGTTCCCACAGCGGAGCAACCAGCCCGTAAACTTTGCCGTCGTGCTGGGCACATTCACCAACCGAAAAAATATTTTCATCATCAATGGTCGTCAGGCAATCTTTGACCACGATGCCGCGCTCGACTGTTAATCCGGCGTCTTTGGCGAGTTGCGTGTTGGGACGAATGCCCGCCGAAATCACCAGCATATCGCATTCAAGCGTAGTGCCATCTTTGAATTCCAGACCCGTGACGTGACCGTTACCTAAAATTTTCGTCGTAGATTTTTCGGTATGAACGTTGACGCCCATTGCTTCCATGCTGCGTCGCAGTGCGGCTCCACCGTGCGCGTCAAGCTGCATATCCATCAGATGAGACATCAGGTGTACAACGTGAACTTCAGCGCCAAAATTCAATAATCCGCGCGCCGCTTCGAGTCCTAACAGTCCACCACCAATGACGACAGCTTTTTTCCCGCCCGCAGCATAATTTGAAATCGCTTCGCAATCATTAAGCGTCCGAAAGACAAAAACACCGTCTTTATTTTTGTCGCTGTCATCAGATTTTAAGCCTTCAAAGGGCGGTACAAATGCTGAGCTTCCCGTTGCAATCACCAGGTAATCGTAGCTTTCAGAAACGCCGTTGCCGTGCGCGATTTTGTTGGCACGATCAATCGAAGTGACGCGAATTCCGGCATGCAACTTGATCTTATTTTCCTGATACCAGCTTAAAGAATTGATAAAAATATCTTTTGGATCGTGTGTGCCGGACAAAACACCAGATAATAAAATTCGGTTGTAGTTGCCGTATGGCTCATCGCCGAAAACTACGAAGTCGAATTTTTCCGTGCCGCCTCTGGCGAGTACGTCTTCAACCAAACGAGCGCCCGCCATTCCGTTTCCGATGACAATAATTTTCTTTTTGCTGGACATGCTGACTCCTGAATGAGGTTAATTATCAGTATTAATTTGAATGCGAACCGAACAAACTTTGAATTCCGGCATCCGGCTGGTCGGATCGAGCGCTGGATTTGTTAAGCGATTAACGGCCTGCGCTCCGCCCCAATGAAAAGGGACGAAAATTGTATCTTCGCGAATCGTCGAAGTGACTTTGACCTTGAATTGCACCGCATCACGACGTGTTTGCAACCAGACATTTGATCCAGTAATGAGTCCATAACGACGCGCCGTCGAAGGGTGAATTTCGGCTAACGGCTCAGGCGACATTTCGGATAATTTTGCGACGCGGCGCGTTTGCGTTCCCGATTGATATTGCGAGAGGACGCGTCCGGTCGTCAGATAAAAAGGGTAGTACGCGTCCGGCTCTTCAGCGGGAGACAGGTGACGTACCGCGTGAAATTTCGCGCGTCCATTTGGCGTATTAAATTTTTCAGAAAACAAGCGCGGCGTACCTGCATGTTCTTCTGTTGGGCAAGGCCAAAATACACCGGCATTTTTACTGATTTTCTCGTAAGAAATTCCACTGTAATCAGCCGGACTGCCTTTGGTCGCAGCGCGTAATTCATCGAAAACTTCGCTCGGATTTTCAAAGGCAAATTGATCGGGACGACCTAATCTTTGCCCTAATTCGCAGAGAATTTCCAAGTCAGTTTTGACTCCATTGGGTGGCATCATGGCGCGTTGTCGCAGGATGACGCGACCTTCTAAATTTGTCATCGTGCCTTCTTCTTCAGCCCATTGCGCAGCAGGTAAAACTACGTCGGCAAGCTGCGCGGTTTCGGATAAGAAGAAATCAGCAACGACGAGAAAGTCTAATGATTTCAGCCTTTTTTTGATGTGTGTAGCGTTCGGTGACGAAACTACGACGTTGGAGCCGATGACGAATAAGGCTTTGATTTCAGTGCCTAAAGCATCCAATAATTCATAAGCCGATTTGCCGGCTTTCGGAATTTCTTTTTCATCAATGCCCCAGACCGCCGCCATGTGTTGGCGAGCAGTTGTGTCATCAATTTTGCGGTAGCCCGGGAGCTGATCGGCTTTCTGTCCGTGTTCGCGTCCGCCTTGTCCGTTGCCTTGTCCGGTCAGGCAACCGTAGCCGCTAGATGGTCGTCCGGGGCGTCCGGTGGCGAGCGCGATGTTGATGTACGAAAGCACATTGTTGACGCCCTGTGATTGTTGTTCAGGGCCGCGTCCAGTCAAAATGATGGCGGATTTTGCACGACCTAACAGATGAGCGGCTTGCACAATTTGTGCTTCGGAAACGCCAGTGATGCGCTCCACTTGCGAAGGCCAGTAGGTTGCAACTAATCCTTTGATCTGTTCGAAACCGTCTGTTCGAGCTTGAATATAATCTTGATCAATCAATCCATCGCGAACCAGAATATGTAAAATTCCATTTGCCAACGCAGCATCCGAACCCGGCGTCAATCGCAGATGCAACGTCGCCTTTTCTGCCGTAGCCGATTGGCGCGGATCAATCACAATTAATTTTCCACCGTTCGCACGTTGCGCTTCGATGTATTGCATAAACGGCGGCATCGTTTCTGCGGTGTTGCTGCCGACCATTAAAATGACTTCGGCGTTGGGAATATCTTCAAGCGGAAAGGGCAGTCCGCGATCAATGCCGAAGGCTTTATTGTTCGCCGCTGCTGCCGAAGACATGCAGAAACGTCCGTTGTAATCAATGTTTGCAGTGCCGAGCGCGAGCCGCGCGAATTTTCCCAGCAAATAAGTTTTTTCGTTCGTTAACGCGCCACTGCCGAATAACCCAGCCGCATCACGTCCATGTTTGATTTGGACTTCGGTGAAATTAACGGCGATACGATTTAAAGCTTCGTCCCAGGTGACCGGAACTAATTTGCCTTTGGCATTGCGAGCCAGTGGCGAAAGTAATCTTTCGGGATGGCTCAGCGTTTCCGCTGAAGTCCATCCCTTAATGCAGAGCGAGCCTTTATTAACCGGAAATTCATCATTGCCTTGTACGCTCACTTCTTTGCCGTTCCCCGTCAGCAGCATCCCGCATTGCATTGCGCAATACGGGCAGTGTGTTGCCACAGGCTTTGGTTCGAGTGATGTCATCAAGTTATTCATCCCAGCAAAATTTCTCGGTTAAAGGTTTCGTCCGACAAAAGCTGAAGGTTGCAAAAGTAATTTCGCAAACAGCTTCACGATTTGTAATGGCAAGGCGTGTGCCGTTAAGTCAGAAAATTTGTTAAGTGTTTGCAAGCATAATTGATTATTGTTTTGGGAGCGGATGCAGGTAGCGGTTTTGATTAAGGTAGTTGCGGCTGCCTGCTACAATTTCGTGGCTTCAATTGATTGGGACAACAATTCGGTGGGAGGCGGAGTAGCGCAAACTTAAAATGGTACGGTACGAGGAGCCGTGGCGACTTGGTACGCACGCTACCCGCCGTACTGTTACTCGCGGAAGCGGCTGCAATCAATCCCGTATTTTTTAACTTTATAATTGATGATTCGTTCTGTGACCTGGAGGATGTCGGCGGCGCGTGCCTGATTGCCGCGCGTAGTTTTCAGGGCGTCTACAATCATTTCACGTTCGAGGGCGACAATGGCGGAGGCTAATGAGCGTTGCGACACAGTGCCTGAACCTTCGGCGGTTTGCAGGGAAGGCGGCAGGTGATGACCGTGAATGACAGCATCGTCACACATCACGACGGCGCGCTCAATGCAATTTTCCAGTTCGCGGACATTTCCCGGCCAGTGATAACTCATCATCATATCTATGGCGGGTGTGGAGATACGTTTGACGACTTTGGCATGCTCCCGCGCATACTTTTCGATGAAGTGATCGGCTAACATCAGGATGTCCGGTTTGCGGTCTTTTAAGGGCGGCAGAAACATCGTGAAAACGTTGAGCCGATAATACAGGTCTTCACGAAATGTCCCGTCGGCGATGGCGTTTTCGAGATTTTTATTCGTTGCGGCAATCAGGCGCACATCAGTTTTGATTGTCTCGCTGCCGCCGACACGTTCGAACTCTCGTTCCTGTAAAACGCGCAACAATCTGGTTTGCGTCGCCAAACTTATCTCCCCGATTTCATCTAAAAAAATAGTCCCGCCATGCGCCAGTTCAAATCGTCCTTTGCGCTGCGCGTGTGCGCCAGTAAAAGCTCCGCGCTCGTGCCCGAATAATTCTGTTTCAATCAGCGATTCAGGCAGAGCGCCACAATTCACTTTGATAAATGGAGCCTGAGCACGCGGTGAATTTCGATGAATCAGTTCGGCAATCACTTCTTTCCCCGTGCCTGATTCGCCGCGTAAAAGCACGGTAGTTTTCGCCGGAGCTACCTGTAAGGCTTGTTCCAGAATCATCAAAATACTATTGCTGCTGCCAATAAATGAACCAATGTCAGCTTTGTGCGGGAGGTTGTTGATCGTCGTTGGTGTGTCTGTGTCCTGATAGTTTTTTGTGCTTTGCGGTTGACCCAGATAGGGAGCAATCAACCCTACCACCACTGCTAACAAACCTGCGCAGCCATTCAAATCAGGATTGTCCTGCACTCTGGTTAACGCGCTCAGCGATCCAATGGTTCTTCCTTTGGTTTTGATTGGGACGCAAATAAAAGCTTTTTCCTCCCAATCGGAAACTGCTCCCGTGCGATTCAGGTATAACGGCTCATCGGATATTTGCGGGACGATTACTGTCCTGCCGGTTTGGACGACTTTGCCGGTGATGCCTTCGCCAATTTGATAGCGACCCTGAGCGCGGGCGCGACCGCTGACGCCCACCGCCGCTGAAACTCTGATTTCCTGGCGTGCTTCATCCAGCAGGGAAAGCATGCATTGTTGCAGGCGATGCCGTTCATCCAGCAGGACAAACACGCGGGAAAGTGCGTCGTCAAAATTTACGGACTGGTCAATCAGGCGATAAACTTCCTGCAAAGTACTAAAGCCAAAGCTTTCATACGCGCCATTGGTCGCATAAAGTAAATCGTCCTCAAGGTCTGAAGTCATGGGTTAATTCTCATCTCCCTCAGGTGTTTTCCGACGCGAAAGCGCCATTCGTGACAAATCTTTCGCGTCACCAACCATCTATACTAAGCAACGCCCGTGCCAAACCAAGAGTTTGTCAGGCAGGTTCATTTGCCGACGAATTTACCTGGATTCATTGGTGTTTGGCGGCAGAATTGGTTTTTGCGAGGAATTGCAAAATTGTATTTATCTTGAAAATGAGTAACAGGAATGTAGGAATAGCGAAAATGTAAGCTAGGCCAAATTTCTGTTGCGGGTTAGCTACGTCACCCGCACGACCACGACTGTCTGATCATCCTGCGGATGCGTGTCGCCCAGAAAATATCCGACATCACCCATAATTGCGCTCAGGGTTTCTTCCGCGCCCATGCC
>JANMKB010000006.1:0-9280 GCA_031371805.1 Blastocatellia bacterium
CTGCTTCTCACCGACGCCGCCACCGCGCCCACTTTATTGGCGCAGTGGGAAAGAAATTTGTAGTGGTGCGAGTCTTCCTGCGTGCCTTGCTTCCTGACAGGCTGCGCATAAGAGCGGGATCGCTCCCACGGCGTACCGCTCCATGTCAGGGACTGGTGGCGCACTCGCCTGAAGCAGGACACGACAACGAGCCAGGCGTTGCGCCCGTCCACGACTCGCCAGCAGACCGTAGTGCCGAATACGAACATATCCAGGCGGCAAAACATGCTGGAGAAAACGGCGCGTAAATTCTTCGCAACTCAACTCCATCGCTTTGGCTTGTCCCTTGTCACGATAATCTTTCCAGCGAAAGCGCACTCGCTCTGCCGTGAGACTGAGCAGGCGACTATTCCCGATGGCGACGCGTTGGGTATAGCGCCCGAAGTAAGCGATCACTTGTTGTGGCCCGCACATGGGGCGCTTGGCGTACACCACCCAGCCCACCGTGGCCACGCTGGCCACCAACGCACGCAGGGCGCGCGGCAAGGACGGATCGGTAGTCGTTTTTGCCCAGCGTTGGAGCGCGGTCAGGGAGCGTTGCCGATAGCCCTCGCTTAAGGCTTCCACTGATCCTAAGAAACCTGCGCGGGTCCGTTGAAAACGTTGCCCGTCGGCACTCAAGGCGCCACCCGTCACGAGGCAATGCAGATGAATATGTTGTTGCAGGGTTTGGCCCCACGTATGCAAAACTGCCGTGATGCCGAGTTCACCGCCCAACGTGCGTCGCCCCAAATCTAATAAACTTTGGGTGGCAGCGGCAAAGAGCAGATCATATATCATCCGGGGATAACGGTGTCCCCACGCATTGAACTGATGCGGCAGCGTAAAGACCACATGGAAATATTCAATCGGCAACAATTCAGCTTCGCGCTGCGCTGTCCACAACAGTTGTTTCTGTTGCTGGCATTTCGGGCAATGACGATTCCGGCAGGAATTATAGGCAATGCGTTCCCGTCCGCAGTTAGCACAAGGCTCGCGATGGCTTCCCAGGGCTGCGGTGCGACAATTAACAATGGCACGCAGCACTCGTCTTTGTTGCGTGGTGGTCGGATGAGTTTGCTCATAGGCTGCTCCACTGGCACGAAAAACATCGGCCAGTTCCAACGGCGGACGTGGGTTGATGGCCAGCACAGCAGTCATACGGCAATCCCGGATTTAGACTAAAACGACAGGCTTAACTAATAACAATTTACTGCGTAAACTATCATAAATACACGACTTATCGCAACGTAGCGTTAGTTCAACATGAATTATATGGATGACTTAAGTTTCTCGTATCAGAAACAAGTTTCTGATACGAGAAACTACTTTCTGATAATAGAAACATTCACTTTTCCATTATCAGAAACATTCATAGTTTCGATTTTATCTTTCAGTCCCAGTTCCAGCACTTTAGCGTAGGGGAGTGTCCAAACTTTTACGTTTCCATTCCATACGCCTCTGACCGCCAGGATTCGGCGTTTCAGCAGTTGATCCTGATTATCAATCCGCACCGCTACCATCTGTTCTGGGCGTACCGGAGGAAGCCAGTGACTTTCTTCAATAATTAATTCTACCGTCTTGAATCGCTTGCGTTGCACGGCATCATAACGATAACGGACACACAGCAATCGTTCACCGTACTGCCCTACCAGGCGTTTTGTCCCGGGTTGTCCAGGCTTTAACTTTCTACTCATCGGTGTTAACTCAGATGAATGACTAAAATTTTATTCGACTTTACTGAATGGCGACATTAAGTATAATCGTTGTCTCTTTTCTGAGCAACTATATTTTGTCAATTAATGATAATGAATCGTTCAATCACTACTGAAAAAATTGTTCAGTCTCCAAAATTACTGGATCAAGTTCGCACCACAATCCGGTTGCGAGGCATGAGTTATCGTACCGAGCAATCCTATTGCGACTGGATCAAGCGTTACATTTTCTTTCACGACAAACGTCACCCAAAAGAAATGGGAGCGCCGGAAATCCGCGCCTTTCTGGCGCATTTGGTGAATGATCGCAACGTGGCCGCCAGCACGCAAAACGTCGCCCTGCACGCGCTGTTATTTTTGTATCGTGAAGTGTTACTGACTGATCTGCCACCGCTCGGTGATTTGCAACCGGCGAA
Source organism: Blastocatellia bacterium (assembly GCA_031371805.1). Taxonomy (GTDB): domain Bacteria; phylum Acidobacteriota; class Blastocatellia; order RBC074; family RBC074; genus JAFDVL01. The sequence continues at coordinate 2,150 of JANMKB010000006.1, forward strand.
AAAAAGTCCGCGGTTGCCGGTCGTTTTCACGCCCGCCGAAGTACGCGCGATTCTGGCGCAAATGGAAGGGACAAAATTATTGCTGGCGAGCATCCTGTATGGCACAGGGATGCGGATCAGCGAATTGCTGCGGCTGCGCGTGAAAGACGTTGATTTCGCACAAAATCAAATTACAGTCCGCGCCGGCAAAGGCAACAAAGATCGGGTGACGATGCTGCCACAAACGCTGAAAGAGTCGTTACAAGCACATCTGATCAGGGTGAAACAAGCGCACGAGGCAGAGTTAGAGGCCGGTTTCGGGACGGTCAAATTGCCCTTTGCGCTGGAGCGAAAATATCCGACGGCCAACAAAGAATGGAAATGGCAATACGTCTTCCCTGCCCCCAAACGTTCGCGTGATCCGCGTTCGGGTCGGATGCCGCGCCATCACCTGGAACCGTCGGGCTTACAAAAAGCCGTCAAAGAAGCGTTGCACCGCACCGCCATTGCCAAACACGGGAGTTGCCATACGTTTCGTCATAGCTTTGCGACGCACCTGCTGGAAAGCGGCTATGACATCCGCACGGTGCAGGAATTATTAGGGCATAGCGACGTGAATACAACGATGATTTATACCCACGTGCTGAACAAGGGTGGTAAGGGAGTGCGGAGTCCGTTGGATGTTTGAGGGAAGGTCTTTGGCTTTTGGGCTTTGGGCGTTGGCTTTGCGTAACGCATTGGTGTCAATCATTGCGCAGCATTATTGGCCGTGGAATGAAGCAGTGACAGTTATCTTCCCAAGACCAAAGAGCTATAATTATTTTACTTTTCCATTTGCCGCAGGCGTGACAAATCCGCCCTCGCCAACAGTGGAATTGTCCCAGAAAATTTTCAGGTACTCTTTGCGATTCGCCTTATTTTGCGGTTGTGTGACGAACCACAATTCTCCCTGCGCAAGGCCGGAACCAACGCGATTTATTTTAAAGTAATAACGTAATCGTTCGGGTAAGCCAAGCTCGCGGCGGATTTGATTGATATAGGCTTCACACTCGCCAACGCCCGCGAATTTGCTGTCATCTGATAATTTCCAGACACCGTGCGTCAGTTCATGCAGGAACACAAAACCCGGCTCGAAAGAGGTAAGCGCCCTGTCATCACCTTTTAAGGCGCGAAAATCATTAAAGTCAATTTGGATGCGATTGAAACTTACCCGACCTTTTTCTGCATTATCAAATTCAGTAGTCAGCAACGCCCCGAAGACGATAATGTCACTGCGATTGAAGCCTTCAATTTCAATTATTTCCTTGCTGGTAAGCGCGGCTTGTAACAAAGCTCTGGCCAATGCTGAACCACCACTGATTTTATTGCCCAGCACCAGAAACCCGCGGTCATCAAAATTCAAATCACGAAAACCTGAGATGGAGCGCAGGGAGGCGGTCAGTTTTTCTGCCTGCGTAAAGTTCAGCCCAAAATATCCGGGACTAACTTTGACCCCGGGTTCAAAGCGCAGCTCCAGCGGGTGCAGCAATTCGCGTTTCTTTTGCAGCGGCGAAAGCATTTGCCGAACCTTCGTTTCGTCCAGCAAAATCACGGCAGGTCGCACGATTCCGGCTTTAGGAAAAACAATTTTAGCCGCCACAACCGACAAACTTTCCGGCACGTGCAAGCCCCATTTTCCTTCAACCGCAGAGAGCAATTCACCCAACCCCAGTTCGGGTAATTTTTTATGGTCGAGCTTGATTGTAATTTTGGGTGCTGGTGTAACGCCCCTCGGCGTGGCCACTGATTCTGATTTAAAAGTCAAAGATTTGGTCTGGTGACGCTCAGCCCTGGTCACCCAATAAGTCTTGATCCATCCATAGGCGCGCCAAATCTCGCCCTGCGTCCGCGCCTTAAGCGCCGAGGGGAAATTCCCGGCACGAAGGCGATAGCTTATTTTATGATCGTCGAGGAGCATCATTAAAATTTCAATTTGAACGCCATTCGTGCGCAGCTCCGTCGCTCTGGCCTCAGCTTCTTCTGCCGTCGGATACGAGGCAAGCTGGAGCGTGAATTGTGTAGTGCCGGCAGCAATTGACGGATTACAAATTACTGAAAGCAGCAGGACAAAAAGGAGGTTGGACAGAATTGGGCGCAACTTCCAATAAGTGCGAAGAAGCCCTGAATAAACAAGTAAAGCGTGGTTCATAGCATGTGAGGGCGGAGCGGCGAACGAAATTGCTTGCGACCAGAGGATTATACGGATGAGACCCGAAAGATCAATTAATAAATTTTGGGAATATAAAAAACGCGGATCGCGCCCCAACCCCATCGCGTCGGCTCCGGGTACTGTCCCACGAGCGGTACTATGTAATTTTTCGCGGAGTACTCCCCTGCGGCACGACCTTCGGCGCCGTTGGCGGAATCGGCGTTTGTGCGGGTTTGAGCAACTTAACCTCGGGCAATGATTTTACGCGCCAGTTTTTGAATTGCACTTTCATCGGCGGCCCAACGTGAACTTGCACCCCGACTAATCCGTCCAGCCGACGCCCCTTTTCATCGTGGTCTACAACATCGGCAGTCATCACGCCGTCAATCCAATGCTGATGATGATTGCCAGTCACCAGCACTCGGTAATCGTGCCATTCATCAGCGGCGAAGGTTTTGATAGCACCCACAGAACCGACTACCCAGGGTTGTCCCGTTGGATCAACGACAACTTTTTCACCTGTATGCGCAATGATCCGGCGACCGCGTTCTTCGTACAGCATGCCGTTATAATCGTTGCGATTTTGCACAACATCGCATTGATAACCGGTCAGGACAAACGGCCCGACTGCGGGTAAAGGCGCACTGCGATATTGCAAACCAGAGTTGCCATCCTTCGTGATTTTGACCTGGACGCGCATCTCAAAATTCTTGAGCGTACCGCCGCGCCAGATAATAAAGCTGTTGACCTTCAGCGTGCCGTCCGTAATGCCTGTCAAAGCGCCGTCCTCGACTGACCAGTGTTTGGGGTCGCCTTCCCAATTCGTCAGGTCTTTGCCATTGAAGATGTATTTGAACCCGTTTTCGAGCCGTGCTGTTGGCGGCTGGGCCGCAGTTGTAACAACCAGTAAAAAGAAAAGCGCGAATTGGATTGGATAATTATTTAGCTTCATAAAGTTGTTAACAAGTGACCTCCATCGCACTACCAAATCTGTCCGATAGAGGGCAGGGAAATATTTTTCTACGAAATTACACGAAGAGGCGACGGGGTGACAGGGTGCGCAGGTCATGCTCGCCCCTGTCACCGTTTCACCGTTTCGCCGTTTCGCCGTTTCGCCGTTTCGCTCTCCTTCGTGTGGTTTCGTGGAGAAGAAATTCTTTGGCATGAAGGCGATAGTTTAATCATCGTGTAGCGGGGTCAATATCCGAATCCGACTGTCAGTGCATCCGACAGGGCGGCTGTTTTTCCGTCTGGATTTATTACTTTGAGGTCATAAGTACCAAAATTATCAGCAATGAGATAAACCAGAATTATCTTTTCACCCCGGAGATCATACGTCTGGACACGCACACTGCTGTCACTGAAAGACACGTCAGAGTACGGCGAAAACCCTGTTCCCGTAATCTCTAAAACCACTCCGGTACCACGCCGAATATAGGCAGGAGACACAGATTTAATAGTCACTTCCGTTACTGGCGGTGGCGGTGGCGGTGTAATTTCAAGATTAGCAGTGGTTGTGCCCCTTCCGCCCCGCCCATCATTTACAGTCAGCCTGATGAGGTGCGAGCCAATCCCTAATTTGCTTTCAATGATCGCGCTTTGCCCCATTTCCTGTCCGTCCACCAGCCACAAAAATGTCAGCGGGTCATTCTCTGGATCGGTAGAATTCGCGCCATTCAAAGTAACCTGAGCGCCTTCCAAATCCGTGGCTTCCAGCGTTGGTACCAGCGGGGCAATCACGGCGGTTGGTATTCCATTCGTAGTCTCATGATCCGACGCCAAAAGCTTTGTCAGATAGGCGTATCGCGCCTCAATCCAGGCAGGCAATTCGGATAAATACACATAATCATACCAGTCAGGGCCTAACGGTAATTGTGGTGACGCATGCAACGTTGCTCTGACCTGCGCATATTTTGCGGCCACCAATGGTTGCAATTTATTCGGGTGAAACAAAGGGAGCATCTCACGCAGTGCAACACTGTATTGCAAACGGTAGACCGGATCACTGACCAACGCGGTAAAATGCCGTTGCGAATCCCCTTCAGTAATATAAGTTTGATAAGGATCACTCTGACCGTCACTGTAAGAATCAATCGTGCTGTCCAAATCATCCACCATGAACCAAACTTTTTTGGATTCCGTTTCCTGCACAAAAAAATTATTGTAAGGATACTTTGGGTAATTATCCGAACTGCCCAGCATTTGCACGACACCCGTTGAATACAAAAACGACGGAATGTGCAGGTAGTTTTGCATTTGTTCCGGGGCAAAAATCGAACAGAAATTTGCCAGCTCGGTTCCCTCCCTATTCGCATAACAACCACTTTCATAAAGAGTAATTTTGCGCGTTCCGATTTGAGGCGCAAGCAAATCTTTGTTCACATCTTCCAGCAGGGTTTGCACATGATATAACTCACCATTGAAGTAAATGGCAACCACATTCGATTTCTTGCGTAACACTTTCAAATCAGGACGAAGTTTGCCGGCCTGCTCTATTACGTTCCAGGCAAGCCATTCGTGGAGCGTATAACAACTGCCGCGATCAGTCTCAAAACGATCACTAATATAGCCATCAGGAAAGTTAACTTTACCAGCAAAATCCAGGCGAAACTGCCGTTTGTTTTCACACAGGGAAGTATTACCCAGCCGCTGCCGAATGGTGCCGGGATAAGTTTGAGCCTGATAATTCAGCGTCATGGGAACTTTGGCCGTGCTGCCTTCGGCCAGTAACGCGGTCAGATCGTCAGGCTTGATGGTGAGATAAAAGTGCGGAAAATAATCATCTCGCCACGTCGCAGGTAATTCAGTCTGCGCCCTGGTGGTCGAAATAGTAAGGGTAAAAAAGACCAGCATGATGAGGCAGCAAGTTCTTAACAGACTCCGGTCAAAGAATCGAGAGGAAGGGGCGTGATACATTTTCTTTCTCCGTTATGCTCGATGTGGATTGCCGGATTTGAGAGGCTAAGAGATGTCAGATCCTCTGTACTCGGAATTGTATGATTGTCAAAGAACTATGTGCAAGATCACCGGACGAGAATTAGAAAAAGGGAGTAAGAATTATTCACGAACAGTCTTTAGTTCTTTAGCCGGGGTGTTTCAACCCACGGTAACAAGGTATGATCGCCCGCGTCGCGTCAGCGACGATTGAATAATTTATAAACCGTTATGGCAAATACATCCACCGCGTTATTCTATTATGTCGTTTTCAGCACCAGGAACCGTACTGAATTCATCCGACCTGAAATTGAAAAACGTATTTGGTCAGACATCGGTGGGATTGCACGCAAACACAAAATGACTGCCATTCAAGTCGGCGGAGCCTCTTCCCGTGGGTTGAAACCACTAAATTCAGGCGTCGCTCTGCGACGAAGACAAAACATGACAAAATTACCCAAACTCTCGCGGCTCGTTATTTTAGCTGTTTTTTCGGCTTTGTTTTTCGCTTCCCTCACAAGCGCACAAACGCCAACCACCCCACCCCCCGAAGTCGCGGGCATTCCTGTCAATTATGACGAAGCGAAAATTGCGGCGTATACATTGCCTGATCCGCTCAAGCTGATGAATGGCAAGCCCGTGCGCGATGCAAAAACGTGGATGCAAAAACGGCGACCGGAAATTATAAAGTTATATGAAGAAAATCAATTTGGGAGCAGCCCTGGACGCCCTGCCGGAATGAGCTTCGAGGTGTTTGATAAAGGTACTCCGGTGTTCGATGGCAAGGCGCTTCGCAAACAAGTGATGGTATATTTTTCGCCTAATAAATCCGGGCCGAAAATGGATTTGCTGATTTACTTGCCTGCCAATGCGACAAAGCCCGTGCCGTTATTTTTTCAGCTTAGCTTCACCGCTAATTCCAATGCCGTAGACGATCCGGGCATCAAGCCCGGAGAAATTTGGAACCGTGATAAAAAACGTGTTCCCGCGCCTAAAGACGGGCGTTTCGGCAGCCTCAAAGTTTTGCCTTTCATCGAACAAGGCTTTGGCGTAGCGACGGTTTATTACGGTGATATTGATCCTGATTTTGCCGGCGGCATTCAGCACGGTGTGCGGTCGCTGTATCTCAAAGCGGAGCAGACTGAACCTGCACCAAATGAATGGGGAACAATTTCTGCGTGGGCGTGGGGCGCAAGTCGTGCGCTGGATTATTTTGAAACGGATAAATCCATAGACGCGAAACGTGTCGCGTTGTTTGGCGTGTCACGGCTCGGTAAAACGGTGTTGTGGGCGGGCGCGCACGATCAACGATTTGCAATGGTGATTGCCAGTTGTTCGGGCGAAGGTGGCGCCGCGCTCAGCCGCCGCAACTACGGCGAGACAATTAAGCACCTGACCGAGCCAACGCGCTACTTCTATCAATTCGCCGCGAACTATGGAAAATATGGCGAACGCGTGAATGAATTTCCGGTCGATGGAAATTTGCTGGTGTCGTTGATCGCGCCTCGTCCGCTATTGTTGCAAACCGGAGATAAAGATTTTTGGTCTGATCCGAAAGGCGAATTTTTAGCCGCCGTAGCCGCTGCTCCTGTCTTCAAATTACTCGGCAAACAAGCACTTGATACAGATCAAATGCCTGCTGCCGGACAAACAATTTTTCATACGCTCGGTTACACGATGCACGCGGGCGGCCACGGAACCATTCCATCAGACTACAATTTGTTTTTGCAATTCATGCAGAGGCATTTGCAATAACTCCTGGGTGCACAGGCGAGACGCCTGCATACCTATAAATGGAGGACACAATGATTCGTAAAACTATTTTCGCGACGCTCTTCACCCTCTCCCTCATAATTGGACTCAATGCCGTAGACGAGACAGAAGTCGTCACCCTGAAGCCAGGCACCAAAGCACCTGACTTTAATTTACCCTGCATTGACGGCAAGAATTGGAAGCTCAGCGATTTCGACAAATCAAAAATTCTCGTCGTTATCTTCACCTGTGTCCATTGCCCAACCGCGCAGTATTAC
>JANMKB010000533.1:0-21420 GCA_031371805.1 Blastocatellia bacterium
GGTAATAACGGTTGCACGATTTCCCATAATTCATCTGATACGATTGGTTTGGCCATCACAGGTTTCCTTTCTCTCAAGGGCATCTTCCTGTTTAGCACTATTTTGTCACGCTTTCTCTTCTCTTTTTGTTACACCCTCTTAAAGATTTTCAATAAGGGAAAGTCGGTTCACCTCTCAGGCAATAGTATTTCGTCCACGTAATCACAAAAAGAAACGGGCGACTGATCATCGCCCGTTAACTATTGAATTAAGTGGTGAGCCGTGCGGGACTCGAACCTGCGACCCACTGGTTAAAAGCCAGTTGCTCTACCGACTGAGCTAACGGCCCACTTAAACAATAAACCAGAGCCAAAGCTCTGATTTATTGTTGCTTCCTCCGTAAAGGATTGCAGATAGTAGCAATGATGGTTGCCTTCGTCAACCCACCGCCAACAGTTTTCTAACGGAATTGCACTTCTCAATTCTGTCCTTACAACAAGTTGAAGGTAAATTCCATTTGCATCCTGACGGCAACGGGCTGACCATTTTTCATTGCCGGTGTGAACCGTATTTTTTGCGCCGCTTTAATGGCTTCTTCGTTCAATCCATCCGGTAACCCACGCGTCACTCTGACGGATGTCACTCGTCCATCAGCAGTAAAAATAGCCGTTACCAGCACTGATCCCTGCACACGGTTTTGTCGTGCCTGTTCCGTGTAACGAGCCTTTTCCCGGAAAGTAATTGTTGGCTTTAGAGAGGCTGTCGCCTGGAAAATCCCGCCACTGCCGCCATCACCATCGCCACCACCAACTGAATTTCTTCCACCACCTGTGTTACCACCTTCGCCTGGCCCTTTACCATCGCCTCTGCCGCTGCCAATTCCATTTCCACCGCCTGTGCCTTTGGATGGAAGCGGTGCATCAACGCCATTTTCCAGCCCAATCGGCCCTGGCCTTGGCTTATTTAAAGTCGGGTCGCCAAGCATCGTGTCAGCCCGTACCAAAGTTGAATGATTGGTAGTTTTTGGCAAAGGGATGGGGTTATTTGTAAAGAGCGGCGGAGTTCCTTTTGTCGCCGGCGTAATATCATGATTGCCACCGCCCCCGTGTGCCTGCTCGACTTTTTGCTTAGCTCCACCGGTAAATCCCCCTTTGCCTTTCGGAATTTCCTTTTGCACTTTCTGAACCTGCTTTTCTACCTTTGGCGTATCGGTCGTAACTGTTGGAGCCAGCAGGCGATATTGCTCTTCTTTGGCAATATCTGCATAGCAGCGACCAGGGAAAACCAGACAGAACCAGGTAGGCGAGAACCAGACAAAAGCCAGGATTCCCAGCACGGGTAACCACGTGGCAAGCTCCAGGCCAAGTTTGGGAAGCGCAATGGCGCTCGTAAATTTATTGATGATCCGATGTAACAAAAATCCGCGCACCGCATAACACGCAACCAGGTAGCTGACAAAGGCGAGGCACAGGGCATTGAAAAATTGTGGCTTATCTTTGCCCAGCAGGGTCACCGCCTGAAAACAAAGATAAAGTGTGCCATAACCGACAATCGCCATTTCTGAGCCGGCAAGCATCGCATTACGCCGTCGTAAATTGGCGCCTTCGCCGCGCACAAATTCACCGATAAATTGTTTTGGATTACGCTGAAAATCCTGCCCCGTCTGAACAACTTCCTGCACAATGCGCGTGATCAGCGATTCATCGGGGATTAAGACATTGAAATCCTGTCCAGTTCCAGCTTTGACACTGCCGAAAAAATTAATCTCGCCAATACTTTTGAGCGCAGCAAACAAACTGCTCAGCAAGCCGCCGGATTCCGGGATCGTAAGCTTCAAATCATCGAAGTTATTTAATTTTGGGCTGGACGGAATGGCAGTTGCCGATTGAGTAGCGCCATTGGTTACGCGGCTGGCGGCATCGTTTGCAGCAGGTGCGGTGACAGATTCAGTCTGCTTCTCGCTTATCTTTGGAGGTGCAGCGACTGCGACATCCTCAGTTTTGGCCCGCTGTAAAATTTCGCGGGGCGCGATATAGGGAAGTGGTTCGGGAATAAATTCGATGGAAGCTGGTTCCGCAACCGGAACATTTTTCTCTTCGGCAATGATGTTACTGGCAAGAGCCTGGTTCTCTTCAATCACAACATCCCGCTTCACTGGTGCTGCTTCAGGCGTAGCACGTTGCTTAAATTCTTCATTCGCCATCAGGGTTGAATTATCCTGTGGGCAATATTTAAATCCATTTGGATAGCTGGATTGACAAGTTGGACAAATTTTCATGTCTCACCTCTTTTATTTTTAATCTTAGACTTGCAAATACTCAAAATCAAGAAATCATCCCATTTTCAAGCAGCCTATTGGTTGTCTAAAGTATGATTTTGGTTGCCCTTATCAATTCAGTTTTCCCCTTGCAAGTAAGGGAAAAGAAACAGGGTGACAATGATGAAACGCCCGCCAGCTTATTTTTGTGACAACTGCTGCATTTTTTTATACTGCTCAAGCTTACGATACAAAGTTTTGCGGCCAATTTTCAATAAGCGTGCGGTTTTCGCTTTATCGCCATCGGTAAAAAGCAAAGTCTGCTCAATAATTTGTTGCTCGATTTCATCCATGGGCGTCGGAATAGCGATTTCGATATGGCTGGCGCTCGCCAAATTTGAAATTTTCCCACGAATAGATTCCGGCCAGTCCTGTTCCGTAATCATTCGTCCTGCCGCCACAATGACTGCACGTTCAATACAATTTTCCAATTCGCGGACATTCCCAGGCCACGAATAATTTTTGAGCATTTGAATCGCCCGATCTGTAATTCCCTGCACTCGTTTGCCACTGCGCTGTTGGTAATGTTCTAAAAAATGTGCCACCAGCGAATAAATATCTTCGGCGCGTTCGCGCAAAGGCGGCAATAAAATCGGGTAGACATTCAGCCGGTAAAATAAATCGCGGCGGAAGCGTCCGGCTTCGATTTCGGACTCCAAATCTTTATTGGTTGCCGCAATGACGCGCACGTCGGTTTTTAAAACTTCGTTGCCGCCCACGCGTGTATATTCGCCGTCCTGCAAAACGCGTAATAAACTTACCTGCGCGGCTAAACTCATTTCGCCAATTTCATCCAGGAACAAAGTCCCGCCATTCGACTCTTCAAATTTGCCGATGCGCCGCGCTCGTGCATCCGTAAACGCACCTTTCTCGTGACCAAACAATTCGGATTCGAGTAATGATGCAGGAATCGCGCCACAGTTGATTTTTACAAATGGTTTTGCCGCACGCCGCGAATTGAACTGCACCAGACTGGCAATTAATTCTTTTCCGGTGCCCGACTCACCCTGAATCAAAACTGTCGTTTGGCTGTCGGCAACTGATAAAGCCATCTCAATCGCCCGTCGTAATTTTTGTGACGAACCGATAATCCGTTCGTTGGAGCGCACGTCATTTAATTCTCGTTTCAGCCGAATGACTTCCGTTGCCAAACGATCTTTTTCCAGAGCTATCCCAACCTGACTTGAAATCCCGCCAAGTAACTGAACTTTGTAATCAGAAAATTTCGCCGATTCATTCGCCCAAACCAGCGCCAGAATGCCAAAGACATTTCCCTTGATGGTGATCGGAGCAATTATGGCAGATTCGCCTTTGAGGATGTTGTTCAGAACGTAACGAGACAGGGCAGAATCGCGCGGCGATTCAAATTTAAGAATGCTTCCCTCTTCCATCGCTTCGCGGACTAACGGATGATCCGGCAAACGGATGGAGCGGGCATCGCGGAAGCGTGCTTCGATATTGCGCCGGGCATCAAAGCCGCGCCTGGCTCTGACCGTATCGAAATGCAAATGCTCGCCCGCCATATCAACTATCGCAATGCAGCCGTAATCAGCATTCAGCAATTCCAACGCCTTATCAAGGACAAAATCCTTGATTTCATTGAAATCGGAGCGCGTATTGATGTCGTTGGAAATTTCCAGCAACAATTTTGTGATGGAAATTTCCGTTTCTTTTTCTGAATACAGCCGCGTGTATTGCAGGGCAATCGAAACCTGCGCCGATAACCATTCCACCAGCTTGATTTCGGATTCCGTCCAGTGATGCGGCTGCGAGGTATAATGCAATCCGATCACGCCGAATAATTCCTCCCGAAACACAAACGGTGCTACCAGCACTGAACGCGTACCAATCAATTGCATTGTCGTTCTGACCCACAAGGGCAGGTCTGATTTAGCGATGTCGTCAATCGCGTAATGGCTGACTTGCGGGAGTCGTTTGTAGAGTGCTTCTTTGGGAATGAAGGAATTCGGAATGTGAAAACCAGCGCCGGCTTTCATATCTTCACTCACTCGATATTCGTGGCTGACAACAAAGCCGCCCTCTTTGGCGGGCGTGATAACGGTGCAACGATCAACGCCCAACTGGCGCCCCAGTTCATTGACCGTAGCCTGCAAAAAACGATCAATATCAATCACGCTGTTGATGGCAGGATTAATGCGATTGACGAGCGCATCCCGCGCTTCGTACATTTCGATCAGTTTTGCGGAGTCAATATCTTCCTGAAGTTGCATCTTAAAAGTCAGTACCACCCGACGGTAGTGGATGGGGTTTTAATTGTTACCTCGCCGCTACCGCAACGAGTACTGCACTTTATCATTAAGCCGAGATCGAAGTCACCTGACCGTAATCATGCGATAAAACGCGAAACTCTTTTTCCTGCTTTGGCTCTGGCAAATCCAGGATTTCATTCCAGCTTTTGACAATGCGCCAGCCAATATTTACTTCGAGTTCCCCAATTGACGAGTCGTCCAAAAACTTCTGATCGTGGGCGCGATAACAATCTTTGGGAATCATCAAAAACTTGCCCTCAAATTGGTGCGCCGCCTGCATAAAATCTCGCCCTGTCAAGAGTCCCGCCACCGTCACACCTTTGCCAAAATAAGTATTTTCCACGGCGACGGCTTTTAAGCGTGTACCAAAAACTTCGTTGATTTCCTGCACCGCTTCTTTGAGCATGGGCGCAAATATTTCGCCCGTCGCAATCGTGCCGTAAATCGCTTTTGCATCTTTTTCGCTAAACTCGCCTTTGGCCCGTTTTTTTGCTAATTGCTTCATCCGCCTCGCATGCTCTTCAAAAAATTGTCGCACCATCCCGACGCCGTCTTCGATTTGCGGATACGTGTTTTCTTCGGATTCGTGCCCGCGAATGATGCGATAATGCGAACGCGCCGGAACGGGTCGCCCCGCACGGATATAAAATTCATCGCCCAGAAAAGCAAAGACAGTCCCCAGCTTCGCCCGCATTTCTTTTTGGATCGGTGTCACAAGGTCAATAATTTCCGCACAAAATTCATCCGTCACAGGAATCAGCTTGTCACGATATTTATGACCATCCGTGATGCCCAGCGGCACAATCGCAGTCGAAACCAACCCCGGATGTAATTCCGCTAAATCACGAATTGTTTTGACCAGATGCTGACCATCATTGATCGTCGGACACAGCACGACCTGCGCATGTACCTCAATGCCGTGCTCGATGAAATGCTTCATTTTGCCCAGCACATCATCGCGCTTTTCATAGCCGAGCATGTACGAACGCAATTCCAAATCTGTTGTATGCACCGAAACATATTGCGGCGTGAGCCGTTGTTCAATGACGCGCTCGACTTCAGATTTAGTGATCGTAGTGAGCGTCGAATAATTGCCATACATAAATGAAAACCGCACATCTTCATCCCGCACCCACAATGAATCACGCGAACCAGCCGGATTTTGCTGAATGAAACAAAAGATGCAATCGTTGCCACACTGACGCGGCATCATTGGCTCGAAATCAATCCCCCAGCTTTCTGATTCGTCTTTTTCAACCTCGACTTCCCATTCTTCTCCATCAGCTTTGATGACTTCGAGTGTAAGTTCTTCTTCGCCCGAAGTCAGATACTTAAAATCGAGCGCATCCCGCACCCGTTTACCATTAATTGTCCAGACGCGGTCACCCGGTTCAAACGCCAGCTCTGCTGCCAGTGAATCAGTTTCGACGCCAATAATTTTTATGCCTTTAGCCATGCGTTGTTTTTATCTTGTGAATTCTGCTAAAAAATTTTCACTTGTAATAATTAAATCATCACCATAGTCGTTGCACACCATAGTGATTAAAAGCGCTGTCAATGCCAATAATCGGAATTGACTCGACCAAACTTTGAGCAACAATCATTCGATCAAAAGGATCACGATGATGGAAAGGAAGCGAGATAATTTCCGTTGTATGTGAAAAAGTGATTGGCAGTAATTCGATGGAGTGAAAGAGTAATTGATCGCTGACACCTGGATGAAATGATTGACTTATCGTCAATTTGCCAGTACTGATTTTAATTGCCATTTCCCAAATGCTGGCAATGCTCAACAAAATGTCGTTGCCGGGGTCTTCAATCAATTCCTTTGCTTTTATACTTAGCAAAGGATCATCCTCAACAAACCAAATAAAGGTATGTGTATCCAGCAAAAACTTCATTCCAGATAATCCTTAAAATCATCAAGCGGCTCATCAAAATCACTTTGCATTTTAAATAAGCCTTTGGCGCTCCCGGCTTTTCGAGGCTTCCTAATGGTTGTCACAGCAACCAGCCTGACTACCTGTGCCTGGTCATCAGTAATCAACACTTCTTCGCCTTTCAAAGCCGCGTCCATAAGATCAGGTAAATGTATTTTCGCCTCTGCTATTGTTACTTCCTGCATTGCCTGCCTCACGTTAACTTCCGCTGAATGTTATCACAATAACCCGGCTATCGGCGTGTGTTGTAATCCCTGCGATTCGGCAACAGCTTCGTAAGTAAGATGTCCCTGATAAGTGTTCACGCCGTTTTGCAAATTCTTGTCCTTCACAATCGCATCTTTGAAACCCTTGTTCGCCAGTTTCAGCGCATACGGCAAGGTCGCATTTGTTAACGCAAACGTCGAAGTGCGCGGCACGGCTCCGGGCATATTCGTCACGCAATAATGCAGCACATCATCCACGTAATACGTCGGATCGCTGTGTGTGGTCGGCCTCGTGGTTTCAATGCAACCGCCCTGATCTACGGCAACATCAACAATCACGGCTCCTTTGTGCATTGTTCTGAGCATGTCGCGGGTTACTAATTTCGGCGCCGAAGCGCCGGGAATCAGGACACCACCAATTACTAAATCAGCATTGGCGATGGCTTCCTGAACGGTATAAGGATTGGAAGCAAGGGTGCGAATTTTTGCGCCGAAAATATCATCAAGGTAACGCAGGCGGTCAAGATTCTGGTCCAGTACATGAACGTTTGCACCTAAACCCACGGCCATTTTCAGCGCGTTGACACCAACGACACCGCCGCCCACGATGACTACTTTTGCAGGCAAAACACCAGGCACACCACCCATCAGCACACCGCGCCCGCCTTCGGATTTTTGTAAATAATGCGCACCGATTTGCACGGACATTCGGCCCGCGACTTCGGACATTGGAGTCAGTAAGGGTAAATGTCCCTCATTGTTAGTAATTGTTTCATAAGCAACGCCCGTGACTTTGCTGGCAAGCATCACCTGCGTCAAATGCGGATCAGGCGCAAGGTGCAAATACGTGAACAAAATTTGCCCTTCGCGCATGCGGTGATATTCAGGGCCAACAGGTTCTTTGACTTTGACAATCATGTCAGCGCGTTGCCAGATTTCATCGGCGGAGTCAACAATTTCACCCAATGCGCCACGATATTGTTCATCAGGAATCCCACTGCCTTCGCCTGCATCTTTCTCGACCAGAATTGTATGCCCGGCATCGTGCAATGTTTTGACCCCGGCGGGAGTTAAGCCAACGCGCGATTCTTTGTCTTTAATTTCTTTTGGTAGCCCGATAATCATTTTTATTACCTCTTAAAATTATGCCGGAGAAGAACTATTTATTGTCTTTGCCGTTCTCAGCCCTTTCTTTGTCTCGCAAACATACCCGTTGCACCGCCCGCATCAATTGAGGGCAATTTTTGTCGGTGGAACCTATCGCATTGCAACGTTGTAATGCCCAGGAATTTGTCTTGAGAATATCCAGTTTGCCAGGCACTCCATCACAGAAACCTGCAACCGGAGCGCTGGTACGGTTGCACCCTTCAAGAAATATCCCAGCATTCAATTGCCCATTAAAAGAGTCATCGCTCTTCAAGCGATTCAATGCCTCTTGCACACATCCATTTTGATCTGTAGTTCGACCAAATTTGGCACCTTCTAATACTGTAGACTTGGCAGACTCACTCATTTGATTAAAATATTGCTTTCCACTTGTAGTCACCCAATAATATCCAACCCCGGCAATACCGCTACAAACGACCAATAAACAGGCACAAACAATCAAAATAACTTTCACTGTCTTCGACATACAACACCTCCCCTCTAAAGCCTCTAACTATTTAGAGCCTCGAATGATTAAATCTCCACCGCATCTATCTGCGCCTTTTGCAGCTTGCCGCTGTAATCAACATAGATTGATTTCCATTCCGAAAAAATATCCAGTGACGAAGCCATTGCGCCTTCACGATGTCCATTGCCGGTGGCTTTTGTGCCGCCGAAAGGTAAATGCACTTCCGCGCCAATTGTCGCGGAGTTCACATAAAATATTCCGGTGTTCATCCGCTCCATCGTGTAAAAGGCGCGGTTCACATCGGCGGTGTAAATCGAAGACGACAAGCCGTATTTCACACTGTTGCCAATTTCAATCGCTTCATCAAGATTGTTGCAGGGAATCACACTTAACACTGGCCCGAAGATTTCTTCCTGGGCAATTCTGGCGTTTGGTTTCACATCAGTGAAAATTGTCGGCTCGATAAAAAATCCGTGCTTGTGATTACCGCTCGTGAGTTGCTTGCCGCCAAGCTGTAACTTCGCTTCTTTTTTACCGATTTCGATGTAGCTTAAAATTTTATCTACCGCTTTTTGATTGATGACGGGGCCGACTTCGATCTTTTCATCGAGGCCGTTGCCAATCCGCAAAGTCTTTGCGCGTGCGGTCAATTTTTCAACGAATTTCTTATATACTTTTTTGTGTACGACCAGGCGCGACGAAGCTGTGCATCGTTGTCCGGTTGTCCCAAACGCGCCCCAGACTGCGCCTTCGGCGGCAAGGTCAAGGTCGGCATCCTCCATAATCATAATCACGTTTTTGCCGCCCATTTCGAGCGAGCAAAGCTTGCCTGTTCGTGCAGCGGTTTCGGCAACGATAGTGCCTGTCGCGGTTGATCCTGTGAACGACACTAAGCGAATATCCTGATGCGAAGTAAGCGGCGCTCCGGCATCCAGGCCAATGCCGCAAACGATATTGACGACGCCTTTTGGCAATCCGGCTTCTTCCAGAACTTTGACCAAATTGATGGTTGAGAGCGGCGTGTCTTCGGCAGGTTTGATGACCATCGTATTGCCGCAAATCAGCGCGGGCATCATTTTCCACGAAGGAATCGCCATCGGAAAATTCCAGGGTGTAATCAGGCTGCACAAACCAATCGGTTGCCGCACACACATCGCAAATTTGCTCGGCATTTCCGACGGCGTAGTGTATCCGTGCAGGCGTCTTCCCTCACCCGCCGTATAAAAAATCATGTCAATCGCTTCCTGAACATCACCGCGCGCCTCTTTCAGGACTTTGCCCATTTCGCGGGTCATTTCCTGAGCGAATTGCTCTTTGCGCTGAAGCAGGATTTCGCCGGCCCGATACAGAATTTCAGCGCGGCGCGGCGCGGGAGTCGCTTTCCACCGGGGATAAGCTGCGCTGGCGGCGTCAACGGCGGCGTTTACATCTGCAAGCGTCGAAGCTGGAAAGCGTCCGACATTTGTACGGGTGTCGGCGGGATTGAGGTTATCTGTCAATTGACCGTTTGCGGGTTTGACCCACTGACCGCCAATATAATTTTTGTAGGTTTGCGTTTTTACTGCTTGAGCCATGAGAGATTTGAGCTTTCAATTTGCAAATTTGCGGTTTGCGCTTGATTAACGGGGGGTTTG
The DNA here is from genome assembly GCA_031371805.1 of Blastocatellia bacterium. Lineage (GTDB taxonomy): Bacteria > Acidobacteriota > Blastocatellia > RBC074 > RBC074 > JAFDVL01. The sequence goes on from JANMKB010000533.1 coordinate 9,962, forward strand.
TGACATTGCAGGCAACTGATTCTTTGATCACGCCATTTCAAGGGATGCTTTCTGGCAATTTCAAGTTCATTCATTTTATCGGGGACGTGACAAGTCAAACAGGCTTCGCGCGTTTTCGCGGTGAGATGTTCGGATGGTATGACAGCCATCTGTGGCACGCGCCCTCGCGTCGAGAGAAAATAAAGACCGCCGACGGTCAGCAGGACAATCACAAGAAATAGAATATCGCGTGGTTTCATCAATCATCACCTGAGTGAACTATGTTTCGAGAGGTCTGAACCTCTTATGCGTCCATAAATAGGCAATCTAACAGAGCCGTCTGTTACGGTCAATTGGCGATACTTTGGGATGGATTTAATCAGACTGGATGCGGCTTAAAGCTACTTTTAATTTGACTCACACCTGCGCACTGCTTACAATTTTTGCAGTCAATTTTCGTTCACGATGCTGGAATTACTTCCTTCCTGTTTTACATCATTTACTGAGGTTTGAGATGCCACTTCGGCTTTGCGTTTTGCTCCTGCTGATTTCTCCTGCTGGTCACGTGCAATCAACACAATCATCAGCGCCGCAACTGAAGGATTTTGCTGTTCAAATTGTGCTTGCCACCAAAAATGATGAGCGCCTGAAATTAATTGAGGCTGCGCCGCAGTTTGTCACCAGCGAACTGGCACGGCTGTTGAATCATCAGACGCAGATTTTGCTGCAGGAAAGGCAGGCGGCAAAGGCGGCTGAGTTGTCACTATTTGCAGCCGAAATAGCCAGACGCGCCGCTGCTCCCAAAGAAATGGCTGAAGCCTTGAATCGTGTCGGGATGGCGTATGCAGCTTTATCCAACAGCCAAAAGGCGATTGGATATTATCACCAGAGTCTGGACATCAAAAAAAATCTCGGGGACAAATTATCGCTGGCGCGCACCCTGAACAATCTGGCCAACGCTTATAATGAATTGGGTAACTATCAACTGGCGCTCACTTACCTGACGCAAAGTTTGGCCATCAAACAGGAGCTTTTTAACCAGACGCCCACGAATTCAGCAGTCAAAACCAGCGTCGCACTCGCGTTGCGGAATGTGGGTGTTCTGCATCGAAGGCTGAATAATTACGCAGTCAGCCGCCAGCATTTCACCCGCAGTCTGGAGCTTTTTGAAGCAGTTGGCGAGCAAATCGAAATCGCCAGAACCCGGCTTTTCCTCGGCACAGTTTTTCACGAACAGGAAAATTACGAAGTCGCCCTGACCCATTATCTGGCCAGCTTACAATTGAATCTTGCCGCAAAAAAAGCCGACCTGGATTTACAGGCACAGGCGTTGAATAACATCGGGCTGCTTTATCAGGATCAGGCTAAATTTGACCTGGCACTGCAAGCCTGTACAGAGAGTTTGAAAATCCGTGCGCAACTTGGCAATCAGGGAAAAATAATTATCACCAAAAAGCATCTGGCGACGATTTATCTGACACAGAAAAACTATGCAGAGGCGCTGAAATTAGCGCAGGAAGTCGCGGCGACAGCACAGACCATTGACAACCCGGAAACTTACTGGCAGGCGCGTAATATTTGTGGTCAGGCTTATCATGCGCTCAAACAGGATGATGCCGCGCAACTCGCCTTTACTGATGCGATTAAAACTATTGAAAAATTGCGGACGAATACACCGCGTCAGGACGAATTACAACAACGTTACTTTGAAGATAAAACGGCTCCGTACCTTAGTCTGATGAAGCTGATGGCGGAAAATTCCCGCCCGGATGAAGCCCTGCATCTAGCTGAACAAACCAAAGCCAGAGTCCTGCTTGATGTCATCAAAAATACTGATGTTTCCGAAAACCTGCTGGCGAATCTTGCCGGAACAATTTCTCAGCAACAAATCAACGAATTGCTCGCGACACCGCAAACCGCCCTACTTGAATATGTTGTGACCGAGGATACAACCTATTTATTTGCCCTCACCAAAGATCAAGTCGCTACGGCTCCCAGATTGAAAATATTTCCCCTGGCGATTAAAAAAGCAGAACTGGAAAAGCTGGTCACGCAATTTCAACAGCAGCTTGCCAACCGCCAGCTTAATTTTAAAACATCCGCGACGAAGCTGTATGAGCTTTTGCTTACCCCTGCCGCGGAATTTCTGCGTTCGACAAACTCGCTGGTGATTGTCCCGGATGGAGTGTTATGGAAATTACCGTTTCAGGCATTATCCGCGCCGAACAACCAATATTTGCTGGAAACGCGCGCGCTGACTTATGCGCCTTCCCTCTCGGTGTTAAGTAAGCTCAAAACCCACACCGCTCCGCCACCGCAAGCCGTCAACCTGCTTGTTTTTAGTAACCCAAAAATCCCGGCGGCAAAAAATAAAAATGCACTTTTTAATCTTCCTGCTGCCCCTTTATTGAATGCCGCAAGGCAAGCAGAAGAATTGCGCAAACTCTATCCGGCGCAAGCGAAATTTTTTACCAATGACGTGGCAACAAAGAATATTTTCCAACTCGAGGCGGCGAAATTCTCACTGATCCATTTGGCTACGCATGGTGTTATGGACGATCAACAGCCAATGAATTCACGGGTTTGGTTAACTCCGGGCAACAGCGATGAAGATGAAGGATGGGTTGCTGCCAAAGAAATTATGCAGATGAATTTGCATGCTGACCTGGTTATTCTTTCGGCCTGTGAAACCGGCTTGGGACGCATCGGCACAGGCGAAGGAATGATCGGTTTGACGTGGGCTTTTATGAATGCCGGCGCTGCCGCCACTGTCGTTAGCCAATGGGAAGTCCGTGATGATTCGACGGCTGATTTGATGATTGCTTTTCATCGCAATCTCAGAAAGGCAAAACTCCCGCCAACAAAATCCGAGGCTTTGCGCCAGGCAGCATTAGAGGTAATGAAAAATGATAAATATCGTCATCCGTTTTATTGGGCAAGTTTTGTGCTGGTCGGCAATGGAAATTGAAGAGACAGCTTGCAAGAAAAAAGATTTTCTCATCCACGAAGCCACACGAAGACGCGATGGGGAGAGCGGGAGACGGGGCGACGGGGCGCTCAGGCTTTTCACGCGCCGCATCGCCCTTTCGCCCTTTCACCGTTTCGCTCTTCTTCGTGCCGCTTCGTGTGGCTTCGTGGAAGAATATTTGACTGGAAATTATAGGGAGCCAAACCTTTAATTATCCACGATCAATTTGATGCCTGCGTGGGTTGAATGAAGTCTGATTTTTTCCAGTACCTGGTGGGCCAAAGCCAAAGCCCTCCGTCCATCCGCGCCACTAACAACAGGCGCAGAATTTTCTTGCACAGCAGTGATGAACGCTTCGATTTCGGCGAGTAATGGCTCGCGCTTTTCCACTGCAAGTTGTTGTGCGACAATTTCCGGGCGCATTGATCCCGGCGGCGGCGGCAATAATTTACACATCGTCACTTGCTGTTCCGCATAATCCAGCGAGTAATATTCATGGGGTTGAAAGACGCGCAGCTTGCGCATCCGTTCACCCGAAACACGGCTTGCCGAAATATTGGCGACACAGCCATTTGCAAACTCAACACGGGCATTGGCGAGGTCAATTTTTGGCGTCAGAATCGGGATTCCGACAGCCTCAATTTTGACGACTTCGCTGGGCACGAGCGAAGAAATAATGTCCAGTTCGTGCACCATCAAATCCATCACCACATCAATATCGAGCGAACGCGGCGTAAAGATTCCGAGGCGGTGCGCTTCAAAAAAATATGGCTGCGTCACCTGCTGACTAAATAACACAAAGGCTGGATTGAACCGTTCGATATGTCCGACCTGTAAAACTTTGCCGGACGAGGCAGCTAACGCAATCATTTCATCAGCTTCAAGCAACGTGCGGGAAATCGGTTTTTCAACTAAGACGTGCATGCCTTTTTCCAGCACGCTGCAAGTAATTTCGTGATGATTAACAGTTGGCGCAGCGATGCTGACAGCTTCAACTGAAGCAGGTAGTTTGCGGTAATCGCGGGTAAATTGTGTGTGATATTTCGCCGCAATTTCCCGGCCCGCAGTTTCATTCGTATCGCACACGGCGACGAGTTCCACTTGTTCCAGCGCGGCATAAATTCTGGCGTGTTCACGGCCTAAATGTCCGGTGCCGATTACTGCGACCTTCAATCGTTCTGTCATCGTGTGATACCCTGCCGTTTATTTTTTTGCGAACGATAAGCTGTCGGCCTGTCGTTCAATGGCTCAGAATCTAATCCTGTTTTTCAGATGGCGCAAATCATAACGACGAATTCACCTGATTTTAAAACCAGCCTGTGTATTCTCGCCCTGCTTATTTTATGCGGTGCGAGCTTTTTTTATCGTCTCGGTTATTTGCCGATGCTCGGCCCGGATGAACCGCGCTATTGCGAAGTAGCAGTTGAAATGTACGAATCCGGCGACTGGATCACGCCCAATCTGGCAGGTATTCACTGGTTTGAAAAACCGGCGCTGACTTACTGGCTGATCGCTGCGAGCTACAAAATATTTGGCGTTTCTGAATTTTCATCACGGCTCCCTATCGCGCTGTTTTCCAGCCTCGGCGTGTTTGTACTTTTTTGGTTCGGCAGATATTTTCGCAGCAACCGCTTTGGTTATTTGAGTGCCGTTTGCTTAGTAACCAGCGGTATCTGGATTGGGTTTAGTCGCGCCGCAACGTTTGATCTGCCCTTATCTGTCGCGCTGGAAATTGCGTTGCTGGCATTTTTCCTGTGGTTTCAACAAGGCAAAGACTCGTTCTGGTATTTGTGTTGTTTTGCCATTGGCCTGGCGATGCTGGCGAAGGGATTGGTTGGAATTGTGTTGCCGGGAGCGATTGCCGGATTATTTTTATTGCTGACCGGGAATTTAGGCTTGCTGCTCAAACGGCCTAAATTATTGCTCGCCGGAGTCATCATATTTTTGGCCACCAGTGCCACCTGGTATGCGCCGATGCTGGCACGGCACGGCCAGGAATTCGTGCAGGAGTTTTTCATCCAGCATCATTTCCAGCGTTTTCTGACCAACAAATATCATCACCCGCAACCATTTTATTTTTTCACGCTGGTGGCAATTCTGGGCTGCTTTCCCTGGTCGCTTTACTTACTTGCGCAAGCTGTTGCTGCGCTTAAAAAATGGCGCGAATTAATCAGTAATCCCGAATATCAGTTCACACTTTTTCTCTGGGTTTGGATTATCGTGATCGTTGGCTTCTTTTCACTTTCGACTTCAAAACTGACGGGTTATATCCTGCCCATATTTCCGGCGATTGCTTTGTTGATTGGGGAAAAATTAGCGGCGTGGTGGGAAAAACCGCCGCGCACTTTATGGCGCTGGTTTAACTTAATCACTGCGCTAATTTTTTTGGTAGCAGGAATATTTGTCAGTACACGGGCGGAGAAATTTCATTATGCTGGCGACTTCAGAGCTTTAGCGTTATCCGCCGTAATGCTGGTTGCCGCCTTTATCACTATTTCTGCGCTGCTGCTTAGAAATGAACGCTGGGCAACAATTACAGTACCTTTTTGCTTTGCCGGAATCCTGCTGGCTGTTACCCAGACGGCAATGCCAAGTTTAGCGGTCACAGATTCAACCGCGGAGCTTGCCGTCAAAGCCAAAGCCGCAGCCAGAGCAGATGAGCGGCTGATCTTTTTTATCAACAACGATCACAGCATTGATTTTTACGCTCCGAATTTACCGTTACGTGATGCACATTCGGAACTGATCACCGCCATGAAGCCGGAGGAAATTGCGGCGCTCATCGAAGCGCAGCCAACAAAAAGTGTCCTCGTGATGTCGCCCAAACAATGGCTTGAGGGATTGGAAATAATGAAGACTGAAAAACTTGCCACCTATCACACGTGGGTGCTGCTGCGCCTTACTGCTCGTAATCAACCGCTTCAATAAACTTCTTTGCTTTCGGGACAATTTTCGTAGTTTTAGAAACCGTTACTTCTTTATCAGTTTTTTGATTATAACGAGTTTTCTCAATTACTTGTTTACCCGTCAGAAAGTTCGTGCTGAACGTTGTACTGTTCCCGGTGGCGCGATCTCGTTCGGCTACATCCTGACCAATCAAAACAAAGCGTTTTGCGACCGGATCAAATCTGAAGCGATCTGTCTTTTCTCTCATCTCACGTGAACCCGAAAGCTGAGAAACTATCAGCACGCCCTTTTCAATTTTCAAATCAGCGCCCGTCCCGCCTGACCCCATCATTCCGCCACAGCCCGTACATTGCAGCAGCTTGACAGCCACAGCCCCCCGCTGAAATTTCCCGTCACGACTTTTGAGCAGGAGCAACAGCACACGATAACGATCCTGATATTCGCCTTTATCATCTTTTTCCGGCTTGTCTTCAATCAGTTGAACGACGGCATCAGGCTGATTGTCGGCATTCAAATCACCGGAAATTTCCTGCTCAATTTTCCAGCCCTGCGGTACAAAATCTTTGGTTGCAACTCCGCTCATTGAAATAATTTTAGGATCAATCATTCGACGCGACGCATCCTGCGCAATTCCATTTGCGAGTAAACAATTGACGACCAGCAAAACCGATACGATTAGTCTAAGCATTGATAATTTCTCCTTCACAATTCGGACATATTGAGACATTGCAACCTGGATGACAACCGTGCCGGTTAGTTATATGATGATCATTCCAATCACTGCCGGAATTATTGCCCGTGCTTCTGTTCCAGCAATGATCCATTCCGACAGCAATCTTGTACCAGAGGAAGTTTATGATGAACAAGCTGAAGCTCATTTTCATCGTGGCATTTATCGCCCTCACAATGGTTTATAATTTCAGCCTCCTTCGCTCCGTTGCGGCAACCTCAACGCTACCTAATTTACCAGTCACACTTGATACGACCAAACCCTGGACAGAAATTGCGACGCCTGCTGGCGGCTGGAGTTTTCGCAATCACGTGATTCCGGTGATGACCAAACTCGGTTGTAATCAGGGCGCCTGTCACGGTGCAGCAGCAGGTAAAAATGGCTTCAAGCTGACCTTGCGCGGTTATGATCCTGAGCTTGATTATCAGGTGCTGACGCGCCAGTCGCTCGGTCGCCGCATCAACAAAATGGAGCCGGCAAAAAGTTTATTATTGCTCAAACCAACGATGGCAATTGGACACGGCGGCGGCAAGCGCATGGAAATTGAGACGCTGGAATATCGAGTAGTTTCAGAATGGATTGCCGCCGGAATTTCGGCTCCGTCAGAATCCGATGCACGGATTACCGGCATCGAAGTCACGCCCAAAGAAGCTCCATTGACCACGGGTAACGAAACAAATTTACGCGTCAAAGCCTTCTACTCCGACGGTCATGCAGAAGATGTTACGCGGTGGGTAAAATATGCAGTAGCTGATTCATCAATCGCCACCGTTGACGAAGCTGGCAAAGTAAAAATGATTGGACACGGTGAAACGGCGATTACTGCACAGTATCAATCCGCCGTCGCCTTTGCTCGTGTTGCCAACGCTTTTCCCGGCAAGCTCAACCCGGAGGTTTTCAGTCGTTCGCCGAAGCAAAATTTCGTTGATGAACTGGTACTTAAAAAACTTGCCAGCCTGAATCTTGCGCCTTCGGAACAAGCAGGTGACAGCGAATTTTTGCGGCGCGCTTTTCTTGATGCTACTGGCACGTTGCCAACGGCGCAGGAGGTTGAGAATTTCCTTAGTGACACCACCACTAATAAACGTTCTAAATTAATTGACGCACTGCTTGAACGTGAAGAGTACGTTGATTACTGGACGAACAAATGGGATGACCTGTTATTGGTTTCGACGCTCAAGCTTTCCAATAATTCGATGTGGAGCTTTCACAACTGGATTCGCCAGAGCGTTCAGGAGAATAAACCGTGGGATAAATTCGTCCGCGAAATCATTACCGCTTCCGGCAACACAATGGAAAATGGCGCGGCGAATTATTACGTCATTCATAAAGAACCGACCGACCTCAACGAAAATCTCTCGCAGGCATTTTTGGGCATGTCCATCACCTGTGCGCGTTGCCACAATCATCCGCTCGAAAAATGGACGCAGAAACAATATTACGAAATGGCGAATCTGTTTGGTCGTGTGTCGTTGAAAAACGGCGTCAGAGCAGGCGATGTTTCGGTTTACACTTCACCGACAGGCGATGTCAATCACCCGCGCCTGAATAAGCCGTTGCCGCCGCGTCCGCTGGATGGTGCAGCGATTCCGTTTGAAGGCCAGGATCGCCGCGAACATTTAGCCGCCTGGCTGACCGCGCCCGACAATCCATATTTCGCCCGCGCCATCGTCAATCGCGTGTGGAAAAATTTTATGGGACGCGGTCTGGTCGAGGCTGTAGACGATATGCGTGGCACGAATCCGCCCTCCAACGAAGAATTGCTTGCCGCCTTAACCAAAGATTTTGTGGCGCATAAATTTGATACCAGGCATTTAATGCGTACCATTATGAATTCCGCCACGTATCAACGTTCCTCGCAAGCGAATGAAACAAACGCCAAAGATGAAAAATATTACTCAAAATATGTGATCAAGCGCTTACCCGCCGAAGCGATGCTTGACGTAATTTCACAGGTCACGGCTGTGCCAACAATGTTCCCCGACTTCGCGCCGGGGACACGCGCCGTACAACTGCCTGACTCACGGATCAACCAATATTTCCTGAAAGTTTTTGGCAGGCCGGTACGCGTGACGACGTGCGAATGCGAACGCTCGTCTGAACCGACCGTGCAACAAGCTTTGCACATCATCAACGGCGAAACGCTGAATCAAAAATTGCGCACGCCGGGCGGGTTTGTAGACAATGTCGTCAAGCTTGGCCTGTCAGACGAAATGATGCTGAATCATCTGTATTTATCGGCCTTTGCTCGCAAGCCATCAGAAAAAGAATTGACGAATTTACTGGCTGCGATGAAGTCGAGCCGCACTGAAAATAAAGATGCCGTGACACCAATTCTGGCTCGCAAACAAGCCGTCGAAGATATTGTTTGGGCGGTGCTGACAAGCAAAGAATTTTTATTCAATCACTGATTTTGCAGAAGCCCGCACGCAGTAAGGGCGCACTTTATATGAGTAAACTATCACTCAATTTTTCCCTCCTTGTTGCCCTCATAACTACTACGGCACTTGGGCAAACTCAGTATCAAGCCATTGATGCGATCATTCAGGACAAATGCATCGTTTGCCATAACCACACCACGCGCAAAGGCGATTTGAATTTGGAAAGCTATGCCGCCTTGATGAATGGCGGCAAACGTGGTGCGCCAGTTATAGCGGGGAAAGCCTCAGAAAGCCTGCTCGTTAAATTTCTCGAAGGCACACAACAACCGCGCATGCCGCTCGGCGATCAACTCAGCGCGGCAGAAATCAAAGTAATTAAGGATTGGATTGATGCAGGTGCGAAAGGCGAAACGGCGACGGGGGGAGGGGGCGATGGGGCGCGAGTCAGTACCCTGAGCGGTAGCGACGGGACAAATAAGCCCAATATTCCCGACATTAAACCTACGATCCCTGTCAAAGCTGCAATTAGTAGCCTGGCGATGCAGGGAGCAATGATTGCAGTTGGCTCTTATCAGCAAATCGACTTACTCAACAGTGAAGGGAAATTACTTAACAAACTATCCGGCGCGTCGAATCAAGTCCGTGCTCTTGCGTTCAGTCCCGATGGAAAATTACTCGCGGCGGCAGGCGGTAATCCGGCGCAATTCGGTGAAGTCAAAATTTACAACGTAACCGATGGCAAAGAAGTTAATTCAATGCGCGGTCATCGGGACAACATCTTTTCGATTGCCTTTAGTCCCGACGGAAAAATGCTGGCGACTTGCAGCTACGATAAAATGGTCAAGTTGTGGGATGTGGCGAGCGGCAAGGAACTCAAAAACCTGAAAGATCACACAGATGCGGTGTTTGCCGTTGCGTTTAGTCCTGACGGAAAATTACTGGCCTCCGCCGCCGCAGATCGCAATGTCAAAATCTGGGACGTATCAACTGGCGAACGGCTGTATACGCTCAACGATTCGCTTGATGCCGTCAACACCATCGCCTTTCATCCGTCAGGAAAATTTCTTGCCGGAGCAGGTGCAGACCGCCTCATTCACATTTGGGAAATCGGCGCAAAGGATGGTAAACAGGTGCGCTCGTTGATTTCGCACGAAGACGTGATTAATCAAATCGCTTATTCGCCCGATGGGAAAATAATTGCTTCGACGGGTGCGGACAAAGTTATTAAGTTCTGGGATTCGTCGAACCTGGCTGAACTGAAAGTATTGGAAAAACAAGCTGACTGGGTAATGTCCATGGCCTTCAGCCCCGACGGCAAACAATTAGTCGTTGGACGTTTTGATGGTTCAGTAGTAATTTACGATTACCACAGCGGTAAAGGAGTAGTAATCAAATGATCGTAATGCAGGCAAACAAAAAATAAGGCAAATTAACCTGGCTGAAACTGATGACGAAAAATATGAACAGAAGACAATTTATTCAAACCTCAACTTTAGCTACAGTCGGTATGACTATCGCAGAATCACAAACCACCCATGCCGCCGTCAAATGGACGGTTGGATGCTTCAATCGCCCGTGGACGAAGTGGAGCTTCGACGAAACGCTGGATGGCGTTAAGGCGGCTGGCTACAAAGTCACGGGCTTACTTTCGCGGACCAAAGACGATCCGTTTATCGGCTCCAATGCGACGCCGGAATATCTGGCTGGCTTAAAAAAGAAACTATCCGAGCGCGGACTAAAAGCAAATATGGGCGCGTTGCGTGTTCGCGCTGAATTGCCGGTTGCAGAAGGCAAAGCCGACCTCCGCAAACAAATTGATAACGCGCATTTTTTGCGGCTCCAATACCTGCTGACATTTGGGGTGGACAAGCCTTCAGAGTTCGACAACTTTTATAAATTAATGTCCGACGGCGCGGCTTATGCCAAAGAACGCGGCCTCAAGCTGGAAATGAAACCGCACGGGGGAGCCAGCGGAGCCGCGGACGAAATTGTCGCCGCGATCAAAAAAGTTGGTCATCCGAATTTCAAAATCTGGTACGACGCGGGCAACATTATTCATTACACGGGCAAAGACCCGGTCGAAGAACTCAAGCCCATTATCCAATACGTCACCGGGTTTTGTGCGAAAGATTGCGCCGTCCAGAAAGGTGATGTGATGCTGCAATTCGGCACCGGCAAAGTAGATTTCAAAGCTGTTTTTACGGCCCTGAAAGCCGGAGGATTTTCCGGGCCAATCATGGTTGAGTGTTGCAAACTCTCCGACAATCCCGCCGAAGGAACTCTACGATTGGATCAAAGTAACCAAAGAAGGCAAGAAAGAGTTCAAAGAAGGATCTGTAATTCTTCTGGATCGCCAAGAAAAAGAAATCGCCCGCTTTAACTTTTTCGGAGCCTGGCCCAAAGCTTGGCATGGCCCAACATTCTCGAAAAGCACCGGATCTAACGACACGCTTTTAGAAACCATCGTCCTCAGCGTCGGAGACGTTGAGCTCGT
>JANMKB010000569.1:0-9622 GCA_031371805.1 Blastocatellia bacterium
GCATCGGCAAGCTTGAGCAAAACTCCGGCAAAAAGACCGCCGGGCGGGAAGCCTCCCATTCCCCCGCCTGGTGCATCTCTTAACCTGCCTGGCGGAGCAATAATCTCAATTTGATTTTGACCATTGGCTGGTGGCGGCGGCGGCGGCATCAGGCCTCCCATTCCTAGCGGCGGCCCCGGCATTAGCATAATTCGGTTTAGCTCAGTCACTATTTCATCGTTATCAAGTTTGCCATTTTTATCTTTGTCGGCGGCGGCAAAAAATTGTTTCGTACTGGCGGCAAATTCTGCGGCGGTAACTTTGCTGTCCTGATCCGCGTCCATTGCCCTGAGCAATTGTGGAGCAAGCATCTCGCCGATATTCCCGATCATCATCATCATTCCGCCTCCGCCCATGCGATTTTGTGGAATGTAGCCCTGCGTCTTGCCCTGTAATTGCAGATTGACAGATTCAGCACGCCTGGCAATAAATTCTCTGAGCGGTGGCGCTGGCATTCTCATCCCTCGCCCCATTCCGCCCTGACCATTTGGCGGCGGATTGCCGCCACGCATCCCCGGCCCCATCATCCCTGCTGGTTCAGGCTCGGCTTTGATCGCCTCAGCCGTAAGTTTTTCAATTGCCTCAAGCTGGAGTTGCAACTTTTTGGGATTGAAAGCAGTGGTCAACATTTTTTGCAAATGTTCGTGATACGCCTTTTTGACTTCGGGCATTTCCAGCAGGCGTTCAATTAATTTGTTTTGCCCGGAGTGTGGATGATTAATACTTAAATCTATTTGTTGTTCACCGCCACCAGCCATGCCAAACCCACCGAACGCCATATTCAAATCCCAGGGAATGAACATAAATTTATTTGTCGCAGGATTCAGATACAAATAATAATTGTGTCCCATGCTCAAAAAACTATCCAAATTTGCGGTGATGGCGTTGCCCGCCAGAAAGCGTAGGAATTCGTCTATCTCAAGGTAAGACGCGATTTTGCTTTTAAATTCTGCGTCGTCAGAGATGTTTATTAATTTGGCAAATTCAATCAGACGTTGTTTGGCTCTGTCGCCCTGTTTTCCCTTATGCCCTGATTTCGGAGCGTAGAGGTCATTGTAGGCGCTCCAGTCTGCGCCGAAATATTGCAAGCCCATGACTCTTTCAGGCTTGAGCAATAAGCCGCTGTCATTGCCAAGGTTCCGCAGCAAAAACGTTTCATCTATCTGTTCGACCATCGTGTAAAGCCCGATGTATTGCTGGTCGTATTTGCCGGGAATCGTCAGATAAAGTTTGGCAAACGCGGTGCGGGCGCACGGGATGCCAGCCTGCCGAAATACTTCATAGGACAACGCCTCGCGCATTTGTGAAGCGTCCATCGCATTGTTGCTGAGGTTTATGGTCGTCATCCCGCGAAATTCGCCGTCTTTCACATAACGATCAAAGTTAAATTTAAACGGACGTTTCAACCCGCGTGATGAACTCATGTACGACGAATTACCCTTGAAGCGAACGCCTGCGTCTTTGAAAGGCTGACCATCAATTTCCACGTCGCCATGCACATATTCAAATTCGATCCCGAAGCCGCCGTGTTTCTTTTTTTTCGTGTTTTTTGCGGCACTGCTTTTGGGTGCAGGAGCTGGTTCAACCTGGGCGGGAGCTGGTCTTCCGCCAATCATTATCATTCGTCCATTTGCTCGTTCGGGAGGTTGCGCCGTGTCCCAGGCGTCCGGTGTCACTTTGAGGTGAATCGTCAAAACTTTATCCAGCCCGAAAAGTGAAGCAGATTCGTCTTTAGCTTCTTTCTTATCTGGTTTGGCCTCAGCTTTTTGGGTGGGATTGTTTTGATAATTTGCCGCAACGTTGGGCAGAAGAAATATCCCCAAAGTAAAAAAACATAAGATGAGGGTGACGAAAACAGTTTTCCTGAATCGAAATGATTTCATAGTGCGACCTTTCTGTTGGAATCGAGCAGACAGCTTTACTACAGGTTTTACCTGACTGAGGATAATGGACTAAAGCCAAATGCAAAAGGTCAGGGAGAAGTAAATTCGTTGTAAGCTATGTAAATTTATTTTTCAGATAACGCTCAAAAAATTGGCTTTGCACGGAATTTTATTTTGCTCTCAGGGCTGAATTTGTAAGATTTATAACGGAATTGCCAAACCTTTACAGCAAGTGTCCCGGAAGAAATTTATTGACAATAACAGCTTGGGAATGTTACTTGTACAACCGTTCAGTTTGGCTGTTTTCCTTCCCGGGTACCCAAACGCTCTGCCTCACAGTCGTCATCAATCAACCCAACCATTGAAGTTGTCACCTTCACGAATGCGTCATTTGTGTCACTTTGACAAGTGATTTGACTTTCACCCAACAGGCACACAAGCAAGACCGGAGTCTTTAATGATCTCAATGCCATCGTTCAAATTACCTGCCAACTTCCCTTCTTTTTCTTCTTTCTCTGGTTTAGGCAAAGGGAAAAAAAGTGTCGTCGGTGTGGACATCGGTTCCAGCCGCATCAAAGTAGCCGAGCTAAGGCCCAACAAAGATCAGTTTGAGCTACTCAACATTGCACAAATTGATCTGATGCCGGATTCCATCGTTGATGGTCAAATCATTGACGGTAACCACGTTTCCGATTGCATTAGCAATGCTTTTATTGAACAGGGCATCCAGAGCCAGTTCATCGCCACCTCACTTTCGGGCAATGCAGTAATTGTCAAAAAAATTCAGTTGCCAGTGATGGGGCCGGAAGAGTTGCGCGATCAAATTAACTGGGAAGCGCAACAACATATCCCCTTCGATATTCAGGATGTCAACCTTGATTATCACGTTCTGGAAAGTGATGGCGAGAGCGAGATGATGGACGTGTTGCTGGTGGCGTGCAAAAAAGACATGGTGACGCAATTGACCCAGGTCATTGCGCAGGCGGGCAAAACAACCTCCATCGTTGATGTAGATTCATTCGCGCTGCAAAACGCTTATGAAATTAATTACGTTCCGCGCCCGGATCAAACGGTAGTTTTACTGAACATCGGAGCCAGCGTCACGAACATTAATATTGTCCGAGGAATTTCTTCGATCTTTACGCGCGATGTTTCAATGGGTGGTAATCAATATACCGACACTCTCCAGAAGAAATTCAATTTAACTTTTGAAGAAGGCGAAATTCTCAAACGCGGGGGGCGACCGGAAGGGTGCGAAACAACGCTTGATGAGACCTTTCAGGCACTGCAAACAGTAACCGAAATGCTCGCCAATGAAATTCAGCGCACGCTTGATTTTTTTCATCAGCAAGCGCCGGAGGGCGACAAAATTATCGGGATGCTGGTGGCCGGTGGCGGGTCAAAAGTTGCCAACTTAATCCCCTGCCTCTCTGGTCGCTTTCAGGTTTATGTCGAGCCGTTTGATCCTTTCCGCAATCTGCTTGTAGACGCCGCAAAATTTAACGAGGAATACCTCCGTGAATTCGCGCCCGATATGGCTGTCGCGGTTGGTTTGGCTCTCCGCAGCGATGGATAAATTTCAGCGGTTGGTGATTGACGCTCAGAAATCACTTTCCACTAAACACTAACCACTGACAAACTTATGATTAAAGTTAACCTCCTCAATAGCGCCGTCGAAAACACCAATCTTGATGTAGTCGAAAGTGCAATTAGTAATAAAAGCACACAGCAAACGCTGTTATTGCTCATTGCGACAGGTGCCTGTGTGTTAGCGATGCTGACCGACTTTTACATTGTCAGACGCGATCATTCTCGCGTGGATGAAGAAACAAAAGTTGAACAGGCGACGTTTGATCGGTTGCAACCGGTAATCAAACAGGCGAAGGACTTGCAGGATAAGAATAAAGCCGTCGAAGAACGAATCAACGCGATTATGCGTTTGCGTTCCGAACAAACCGGCCCGCTGCGTTTGCTGCAATTAGTGGATGGTAAATTGCCGGCGGATAACTTGTTTCGACTTACCTCAGTCAAACAGGAAGGTGGTGCGAATGGTGATACAAAAGATAAAACTAACAAGGATGAAACATTTGTCATCAGCGGTTACTCTCCCAACGAAGCGCAGGTCACAGCCTTTGCCAAAAATATTGAGTTTTCAGATGGCTGGTTTACCAAATTTACAGTAGAGACCAGAAGGGTGGCAAACCCTGAACTTCAGGACGAAGCAAAAACGGCACAGGCTAAAGGCGCTGCGTCAAAGCCAGGCGAAAGTAAAATTGCGAAAGAGGCAGTCCAGTTTAATATTCGCTGCGCTTACAGCCCGCAAAATCTGCTGGTCAATCCGGCGACCCCTAATAATCAGGCAGGAACACCAACTCCCGCCAAACAAACGCCTGCCCCAACTGACAATAAGTAATTACCCGAAGCCTGGTTTCTTTGGCTTCCGCCGCTAACGATTTTGTGTGCGGTGGGCTTCACAAAGGTTAAGAAAAGATGTTAGAGAAATTCAACGATTTACACTGGTTTGCCAGATTTTTTCTAATGATGCTGGTAGCCGCCGGCATCTGGTATGGCTTTGATTACTTTCTGCTTTCATCCACCCGAGCGGAAACGCTGGAACTCAGGACTAAACTCAGTGGCCTGAAAAGCAGTAACGCCGAGGCCGCGATTGTTGAATCGCACTTACCAGAATATAAAGCTCAGTTCGAGCAGTTAAAAAGTCAGTACGATCAGGCGAAAGAGTTATTGCCTGAAAATGTCGAACTGTCAAAAGTTCTGGAAAGTTTGCAGGTAACAGCCCGCAATAATAATTTACTCGTCGTTAATTTCTCGCCTGCTGGTAATGAAAAAGCGGATGTCCAGAAAGAGTTTTATCGCCTGAAACCAGTCAACGTTAAATTGATCGGAAATTATGCCAACCTCGAAAAATTCTTCCTGCAAATTTCGGATCTGAAGCGCGTCGTCAATATCTCAAGCCTGGAAATTGTGGCGCTCCCCGAACAGCGCGAAGGTCAAACGCTGGGGGCCAGTTTTACGTTATCAGCGCTCTATGCTGATAAACAGGATGTCAACAATTTGAAACCGCAACCGCCGAAGGCTGCGACTGCCAATGGCGCGACGCCAGCCGCCACAACGACTGCTGCGACGCCGTAACAAATCACCAACTACTGGTGGCTGGATGAGATGTTCCAGCCTCTATCCCAATCGAAATATGCACAATGATTTTATGTCCAAGCTCAATGCCTTAACTCTCTCGCTCATTCTGTTAGCAGGTGCCGTTGCTGGCAGTGGTGGCAATAACGGAAATGCCAGCGATGCAAAATCTGACAAAACAAAAACTGCGCCCAATGAAAAAAATGGTCCGCCAACTGAGGATTCCGACGCCCTGCCGAAAACAACTTTGATTGTCCGCCGTGACCCTTTTATTGTGCCGGCAAAAGTTATTCGTCCGCCAGTTATACCTAAAAAAGAGAAGCCGCTGCCACCCGTCCCCAAACCGCTCCCGGCTCCCAGTGCAGAAATTCGGATGAATGAATTCAAACTCAAAATGCGTGAACATCTAAATGGTAGAGCGCAGGAACCGAGTAAGATTTCTCCTTATACAATTGAAGAATTATCCGTCACCGGTATTTTTCGTAACGAAGATGGTTATGGCGCATTTATTGTCGAAACCGCCAGCCAGAAACAACAAATTTATTTTGCCCGTGAGGGCTGGCAAACTTTCGATGGGTACATCAAAGAGATTCTTCCCACGGGCGTCCGGTTCGTCAAAACGGTTCGTTATGACGATGGCAAAGTTGTTCAGACGGAAGAGCTCAGAGCCTTACCCAACGTGAACGCCAAATAATCATTTTTCGCAATCTTAACTATTTCGCTTTTCAAAATCCAACACTCAATTATCGATTGAGGTCTTGCAGGAGGATTTATGTTTTCAGGTAAAAAAATAACACTCGTCAGCCAATCGCTCGTCAGCAGCATCGTTGCTTGTTCGCTGTTGATTGGAGCCGTCACGCTGGCCGGGCCACGACAGACAAACAATGGTTTTGCCAGTCAGGCCTTTCATAATCCAGCGGCCACCAGAAAGCGGATATTCAATGCTGAAGGTCACAGTAAGAATAGCAACGCTAAAGCTGCGGCGCTTTCTAACGCCAGCATTATTCGTAATGTCAGCATCACCAAAACCGGCGGCGGCATAACGGCGATTATCGAACTGGACGGTCAGGCGAAATATAATCATTTCACCCTGCCCAGCCCTTATCGTTTGGTGGTTGACGTTCAGAATGTCACCAACACGGCTCCGCCTGTCATTGAGGTAGGAGAATTAGGAATCAAGCGCGTGCGTGTTGGGAAAATGGATGACGTCGTAAGAATTGTCTTCGATGCTGATAAACAGCAGCGTTATCAAATCGTCAATGAAGATAATCGCATTTTGATCACATTTGGTGAGGCCAGATTGGCGGCGCAACAGGTTACGACTCCCGGCAATGCTATAAATCAATCAGTTATTCCGAAGACGCAACTGCTCCCAATCGTGAATAATCGAGTCAGCAAAGCCGCTCCCGTTGTAGTTGAGACAGCGAAATCAACTTCACCTAATAATTTCGACCGCGCCAAAGAAATTAAAGCGACGAAATCTTCGGTAGTCATCAATAATCCGGCAGCGAAGCTCCAACCAATCCCTGCGCCCGTCGTCTTACCAGACGCAAAAACATCGTTCGTAAAAGCGCTCAAGCCTGCCGCCGCTACCAGATCATTGGCGACAAAAAATTCGTTGCTTCCCGCTCCTCCTGTTAACAAGGTCAACGATGTGCCGCCTACTCCCAGAGTTGCGCCAGCGGCCAGACAAATAGTGACAGCCAAACCAGTTCCCGTAGTCGTAAAAAGAGAAATTAACAACGACACTCCCAAGCCAATCGCGGTCAAACCGACGAAAGAGAAAACTGTTATTCCTGTCGTCACTTCCGCCCCTGCGCCAGTTGTCGCGACAACTTCTGCTCCGGCAGTCGCTCCTCGTGCGCGTGAAGTCGTTCCTCAGCCACAATCAGGCAGCGGCAACAGACAACCATTCAATACGGCTGATTATCAGAAAGCAGATTTTGTCGGCGACCCGATTAACCTCGACCTCCGTTCCACGCAGGGCAAAATTGTGGACATCCGCGATTTTCTCCGCTTCATTTCCGACACCTATAAAGTGAACTTCGTCCTTGACCAGTCCGTCAAAGATGTCCCGATCACGGTGTCGTTACAAAGTGTTCCCTGGAATAAAGCAATGGAGGCTATCCTCAAAGCCAATCGCCTGGGAATCAAAGTTGATGGTAACATCCTGCGCGTCCTGACCCAGGAAGCCTTTACCCAGGAAGATAAACTTGTACAGGAACAGCGCGAAGCCCGCGAGAAAGCTACTCCGCTGACGACTGCCATGATCCAGCTTAACTATGCCAAAGCCGGTGGGGGTGCTTCAGGCGGCGCTTCAGGTGGCGCTTCAGGCGGCGCTTCAGGTGGCGCTTCAGGTGGTGGTTCGGCTTCCGGTTCTGCCAGCACAGCAGGTGGCAGCGGAATTGATGGCATTATCAAAAGCAAACTCTCCCCCAGAGGAAGTGTGATGGCCGATCCACGCACCAATATTTTAATTGTCACCGACTTACCGGAAAATGTGACCGCAGTTAAGGAAATTATTGCCAGACTGGACCTCCCTGAACCACAGGTAGAAATTGAAGCCCGCATCGTCATTGCCAACCGCAGCTTCGCCCGCGAGCTGGGTGTCCAACTGGGCATCACCGCAACCAATCCCAGCCGTGGCAGCTTAGGAAGTTTTTCAACTCTCCCGGGTGGCACTGGCGGCACATCAGGGCTTAATCCAGGCGGTATTCCCGGCGGAATAATTGGCTCTCCACAGCCCGGCGCTGCACTGGGCGTGGCCGGAGCATCATCAATCCTGAGCTTAACAACCGGCATCTTTGGCACGGCGCAAATCTCCGCAATCTTAAGCGCGTCCGAAAACAAAGGTAACGTCAAAACGATCTCGACGCCGCGCATTACCGCTTCCAATAATCAAACGGCAAACATCGTCAACGGTGTGCAGATTCCGGTGCAAACCGAAAGCAACAACACCTTGAGTATCTCTTTCGTGACCGCTGCATTGAGACTCGAAATCACTCCGCAAATTACAAATAATGGTGATGTGGTGCTGAAAGTTGTAGCAGAAAACAATTCGGTAAATACTGCAATTGCCACCTCGGCTGCGCCTGGCATCAACACGCAAAAAGCTGAAACCACCGTGACCGTACCAGATGGCGGCACAACCATTATTGGCGGCATCAACATTGATGTCGAAAGTAATAAAGAACAGCGCACGCCGGGTCTTTCGCGTGTTCCAGGTCTGGGCGAGTTATTCAAGAAACGTTCGGTCAATCGGCAAACAGATGAAATCTTATTTTTCATCACGCCGCGCATCTATCGTCCGTATAATGGTTCCACAATGGCCACGCCTGGATCATTGAAATAATGTTATTGTGCAGGCTGACAACTAATCAGCAGGTCAGTTGTCAGCCTGTTCATTCAGACACAAAGCAGAATTAATAACAGTCCCTGACCGAAAGGACTCCGCAGTGTTTTCATCATTACTCAAACAAATTATTGCACGGACGGAAGGCGCAGAAATGGCGTTGCTGGTGGGCAATGACGGCATCATTATTGATCGTGCCGGGCAGGATAACGGCTCGGATTTCGACAACCTCGCGGCGGAGTATGCGGTCGTGCTCAAGCGCTCTCGTTTCACCGCCACCGACACCGGGCTGGGCAGCTTGAATGAATTGCTGACCATCACCGATCAATCCATCCTGCTCACTAAAATAGTCAACGAAGATTATTTTGTGATCATGAAATTAAGTGCCGATTGCGGCATTGGCAAAGCGCGTTATGAAGTGCGGCGCGCTGAAATCCTGATGGAAGAAATTTTCGCCAGTTAATCAGCCAGACTGCGAGATTTACGGCACTATGCCTGGAAACACATAGGCCTGTAAATAAATCAGCACGCCAACCAGGCTTGCCAGTGCCAGACTGTGCCAGAAAACAGAGCGCAAAATCTCGCCTTCGTTACCAACCTGCCCGGTTGCGACGCCTGCCACAACAATTGATTGCGCGTCAATCATCTTGCCCATCACGCCACCTGATGAATTCGCTGCCGCCGCCAGCACAGGCGAAATGCCGACCTGCTGCGCGGTGATTTGCTGCAAATTTCCGAACAAAACATTCGCGGAAGTGTCGCTGCCAGTCAACGCGACGCCAAGCCATCCGAGCAGCGGCGAAAAGAACGGAAACAATGATCCCGTGCTGGCGAAGGCCAGTCCCATCGTCGCGTCAAGCCCGCCATAGCGAGTCGAAAACCCCAGCGCCATCATCGCCGCAATTGTCACCAGCGAATACCGCACACGCCAAATTGTGCGCCCGAACATCTGGATTAACTTGCGGGGCGTCAAGCCTAACAACAAGCCGGAAATAATTGCCGAAATCAATAATCCTGTGCCGGTCGCCGACAACCAGTTCACCACAAAAATTGCTTCCTCAGCCTTTGCTTGCGCGACCACGGGCGGAGTGCGAAACACCTGATTGTGCAAATATGGCACGACGAGGTTGAAAACGCTGAGCTTGTTCAGCCATGCTTTGACATCCGGCAAGCCCCAGACAAAAACTACGACGGACAA
>JANMKB010000573.1:0-3908 GCA_031371805.1 Blastocatellia bacterium
GCTTTTGCACCATTACTAACTACATAATTGCTTACGATATTCGGGCGCAACGAATTAAACGCCAGCCCCTGTAATGACGCATTCGTCGTACTGATCGAAAGCGGCAATCCGCTTTGCGCCTGCACAATAGTATTCACGGAAAATCCGCCAAGGACTTTGCCCAATAAACCTTGTTGCAGGAACCGATGCCCAGTACCAACCGGTAACTGCCACGCCACATCGCCAATAAACCGATGCCGCACATCAAAATTCGAGAGCGATTTATCAGCACGACGATTGTGATAATTCTGATAGTACTGAATCTGAATCGTCTGATTATTCAGCGACATCGAAGTTAGATCATCCAGCAATTTTGAAAATGAATACGCCGCGCTGAATGTCAAACCATTCGTGACACGACGGACTGCTGTCACTTGAACTAAGTGATACGTTGAATGTGATTCGTTCTGACTGTACGAAACGACATTGCCGAATTGCGGATACGGACGCAGCAGTTGCGCGACAGTCACGGTCGAACGTCCCAGAATTGAAGTTGAAGCCGGACGCTGATCCGCAGGCAACGTCAAAAACGGATTCGCTACCGTCAGATTGCCAAGCGGGACGCCGTTCACAACCTTGCTGACCAGCGCGATGGCTTCCGGCGAAAGCTGATTGATGTCGGTTGCGCCGCTGAGTAATCCCGTGCCTGCGCTTCCAGCGTAAGCAACTTCTATATTAATTTTGCCCGGCAATTCACGTTGCACATTCAAATTCCATTGCGCAATCAAAGGCTGACGAATGTTGCGTTGCCGCACCGGAATAGAGGCTTGCCCATAACCCGTCAATGTGCCGAGCACAATATTTGTCTGTTGCACAATGCCTGACGGAAATGGCTTACTCAGATTTGTGCCTGCCACAGGGCTGATGCCGTTATTCAGCGAAGCGATAAAAGGCGTTTCAGCCACTGCCATTGCTGAAGTTACCGTATTGAATCCACCGCCTCCCATTGGCGCATACAAAATCGCGCCGCCTGAACGAATCACGGTCTTATCATTCAGCCTGAAGGCTAAACCAACGCGCGGCCCAAAATTGTTAAAGTCGCGTTCATAATTTTCGCGGTTGGCGACGCCGCCCTGCCCGACTGGATCGACAGTACCGCGCAGCGCGAGCGTTTGTGCGCCTAAGCCTGTGGCATCCGGGAACGTAACTGCAATTTGATTGATCGGAAAACTGGCTTGGGGATCAAAATTCAGTAAACGATTGAAGCGTTCCGTGTTTGGTAATTCTGTTTCCCAACGTAAGCCCAGATTCAACGTCAGACGTTCGTTCACTTTCCAATCGTCTTGTACAAACGCCGCGTAATACTTGTTTTGAATCGCAGGCTGCGGCGCAATCGCCAGTCGCCCCGAAGCGGGATTCCCCAACAACAAGGCTGCAATTCCGTCGCCTGTTTGTGGCGTCGTTTCATTGGGAATTCGCTGCGTAAAGCCGCGCGAAAAAGTAAAATTCCCGGCTGGGTCATCAGGCCGATAGTTGTACATCCGATAGATGCGTTCATTCGCGCCAAACTTCAGCGAGTGATGCCCCTGCAACCAGCTCACATCCTGATTCAAACTATAGACATCCTGATTGTTATGATAAAAACCGAAATTGCGCGGCGGGCCGAGTGAGGTATAACCCGCTGGATTCAGCGTCGGGAAAACTCCCGTGTCATCCGAAGCCTTTGCCAGATAAGCAGGCAAGCCCAAACTCGTCACATCAAAGCCACGCGAAAAATGTGTCGCGTCGTTATTGAAGCGTGTCATCCCGGCATTCAAATGCAACACAACTTTTGACGAAAGAGTATTCACGTAATTAACGACGTGCGTGCCGGGAACCGATGTTTGCTGCGGATTTTGAATCGGTGAAGCAATGCTGGTCGGAAATGGCCCGGAGTTGTAAAGGACGTTTTGATCTTTGATGATGCGCCAGAAAAGCTGTTGCGTCGAAGAAAGGTTGTAATCCACCCGCGCTGTGATTTGGTAATTATTCGTCGTCGCAATTGTGTTGGCGACATAATTATTACTGAAGCCCAGCCCGTTGGCGTTGCGCGCACCAGCAGTATTCGGCAGCGGAAAATAATTGATTGCCACACGTCCGACCGCATTAATAAACGCATCGGGAATGATATTGTCAGCAAAGGCGACGCGTGAACCAGCACCCGGCTGTCCGGCGGCAGCCACCGTTCCCGGCACATAAATTTGTCCAATGCGAGCAGAAACAAGTTGACCTTTCGTGTCCACGACTGTCACGCCAGGAATCGTTGCGCCCAGCAATTCTGAAAAATCGCCGCCGCGCATTTTGACGGTTGGCACGGTAGAGGCACGTTGTTGCGTTTGCGAAATCTTCAACGCTTCGTAATTAAAAAAGAAAAACAGTTTTTCGCTTTTGGCGGAGCCTTTGCCGCCTTCGCCAAAGCGTGGCAAATAAACCGGCCCACCAAGATTGCCGCCGTATTGATTAAAGCGCAGTTTTTCTTTGACGCCATTCGGATTCGCATTCACAAAAAAGCTGCGTGCGTCAAAAGCATCATTGCGCAAATATTCAAACAATGTTCCGCGAAACTGGCTGCCACCAGAGCGTGTAGAAAAATTTAATGCGCCGCCTCCGGTACGTCCATATTCCGCCGGAAACGAATTCGTCACGATTTGAAATTCCTGCACGGCATCCGGCGAAGGCCGCAGCGAAATGCGGTTATCGCCTTTGTTCGCCAGCGGAATTCCGTCCACAAAAGCTTCGGTATTCAGTGTGCGTCCACCATTGATCGAAATCTCACCAATAGCTGTCAAATCAGGGTTTGCACCGCGTGAACCGGGTGCGGAAGCGACGCCAATTTCAAGCTGCGCCAGTTGAAATACGTTGCGTCCGTTGAGAGGCAACACATCAACGCGCTCACGTCCAACAATACCGCCCAGTGAACTCGTCGTAGTTTCCAGACTCAATTGATCCGTCGCCGAAATATTCACCGTCTCCGTTACTTCGCCGGGCACAAGGGCAAGATTTATTTCTGACGTCTGTCCGACTTCCAAGATGAAGTTCGGCTGACGCGTTGCCTTAAATCCCTGTGCCTGCACTTCCAGCGAATAATTGCCCGGCGCGAGAAAAGTAAAACTGTATTGTCCGCTGTCATCTGTCGTAAATGTTTTTTTCAAGCCCGTCGCACTGTTGATGAGGAGTATTTTTGCGCCAGGAACGATTTGGTTATTGCCATCATTAACAACGCCCTTCAGCGTCGCCGTCGCAGTTTGCGCCAAGCTATAGCTTGCCGAAAGACTGAAAATTAAAACAAAGATACTAGCTGTTTGCGCTAATTTTTCGCTCATAAAAATGCTCCTTTCAAAATTTGTACTACTCACTAATTTTCAATTTACTAAACCGAGAAGGTTTTGAAGTAATGATCGGAATCGAACCGATGCGTAAAGGTTTTGCCGACCTAGGCCTTGCCACTTGGCGACACCACTTCAATTATTTTTTCCATAGCTGGTGCTGTGCGCTTTGGAATTATTTTTTTTCAAATGAACCACTCTGGCAGTAACCCGAATGTTACTGAGGGTTGATGCCCTTACCGACATGCGGGTTACTGTCATCGGTGATTTTTTTACGCCGCAGCTTTGGCCTGCTGGCTGTAAGCCTCAATTAAGATTTTAGCAACTTCAGGACGTGTAAATGACACCGGAGGAATTTCTCCTGCGACCAACATTTCACGAACTTTCGTGCCGCTTAAACTCACATGATTTGAGACATCATGTGCGCAGGTTTTCAGCGAAGCCATGCCGCCGCACTTCTCGCAGAAGAAAGTATTTTCAAAGAAAAATAAATTGATGCCGATCTCTTCAGGCGTGAATTCACTGAAGATTTTTTGCGCGTCGTAGGTTCCGTAATATGTGCCA
>JANMKB010000559.1:0-3729 GCA_031371805.1 Blastocatellia bacterium
CGGGCAACATCAGTTAACTGCCGCTTTCCCGCGCTTGTTTGAGGGATTGCCAACTTCATTTGGCGGGCCAAATCCATCGAAGCTACCATCACCCGATCCCGCCCGTAACTTCCCTCCCCTGCCCAAAGACGCGACGCCGGAACAAATCAAAAACAGAGAAGCGCAGCTCGAACGCTTCCGCAATCGCAAACCACAATTTGGCGGCATGGCTATTGCTGAAATAGAAATCAACGGCCCTTATGAAGCTGTCCAAGCGCCTGCGCCTGAATCGTTGCAAAAGCTGTACACCTGCGGACATTTGAAGGGCAATCATCACGCTGGCTGCGAGCAAAAAATAATTACGAATTTAGCGCACCGTGCGTTTCGTCGTCCAGTTGAGCCGGCAGAAATAACTGGCTTAGTTGGCATCTTCACTAAAGCCACAGAACGTGGTCGCACGTTTGAGCAAAGCATTGCGTTAGTCGTGCAAACGATTCTGATCACGCCGGATTTTCTGTTTCGCATTGAACAACCAATTACTAAAAGCGAATCTCGGACTGCCAGCATTACGGCGCTGAACGAAAGTCATTTCGTAAAGAGCCTGACAGCGCAGACAGCACATATTTCAACCCGTGATGACGCAGTTGAATCTTATCAAATCAGCCCGCACGAATTGGCTACGCGCTTGTCATATTTTTTGTGGAGCAGCATGCCGGATGATGAATTGTTGCGGCTGGCGGATCAGGAGTTGCTGCGTAAGCCTTTAGTCTTAGCCGCGCAAATTAAACGGATGCTGCGCGATCCGAAAGCGAGTGCCTTAGCCGAAAATTTTGTGGGGCAATGGCTGGAAATTCGCCGCCTCGAATCGCAACAACCGGATCGTGATCGCTTCCCTGATTTTGATGATTACCTGCGCACTTCAATGCAGCAGGAAACCGAATTATTCTGGCAAAATATCATGCGGGAAGATCGTAGTATTCTTGATTTCATCGGCGGCAAATACACATTTCTTAATGAACGCTTAGCGCGTCATTACGGCATCAAAGGTGTCACAGGTTCAAACTTCCGCAAAGTAGATTTGACAGGCACAGGACGCACTGGAATTCTCACGCACGCCAGCGTCTTAACGGTTTCATCGTATGGCAATCGCACTTCGCCGGTGCTGCGTGGCAAATGGGTTTTGGATAACATCCTGAATGCGCCACCGCCCGCACCTCCGCCCGTGCCTGCGCTGGATGAAACGGCAGTTGGCGTGAAAGGTACGTTGCGACAACAGATGGAAAAACACCGACAAAGCCCGGTCTGCGCTTCGTGTCATGCGCGAATGGATCCGTTGGGCTTTTCGCTGGAAAATTACGATGCCGTCGGCGCGTGGCGGACAAAGGATGGTAACTTCCCGATTGATTCATCAGGCACATTGCCCGATGGAAAATCATTCAAAGGTGCAGAAGAATTAATTACGATTTTGCAGTCGGAAAAAAGCGCTTTCACTGAGGCTTTGACTGAGAAACTGTTAATATACGCGCTCGGACGCGGCATCGAACGCGCAGATCGTCCGGCAGTGAAAACTATTGTGACGAACGTCGCCGCGCATCAATATCGTTTCTCCAGCCTCGTGCTGGAAATTGTGAAGAGTTTGCCCTTTCAAAAGCGTAGAGGAGATCGCACTACATGATCATCATGAAAAAACATTTGTCGCGCCGCACGTTGCTCAAAGGGATGGGCGTGACGCTGGGCTTGCCGTTATTAGATGCAATGACGCCTGGGCTGGCGACTGCCGCGCAAAAAACGAAAGCGCCGACCCGCTTGTTTTTCGGCGCAGTGCCAAATGGCATTGAGATGAAAGCCTGGAAACCGCAGGGCGTTGGCAAGGATTTTGAATTCACGCGTATACTGAAACCGCTGGAACCTTTCCGCGAAGACTTGCTAATCCTGACAGGCCTTGCGCATCGCACTGGCGTTTCAAAAGAAGCAGGAGATCACGCCCGCGCAGGTGGCAATTATTTGACAGGTGTCCATCCCAAACGCACAGCGGGCGCAGACATTGAAGTCGGCATCTCCGTTGACCAAATCGCAGCGCAGGCGCTCGGCAACAAAACGCGCCTGTCTTCACTTGAACTCGGATGCGAAGCGACGCGCATGGTTGGCAGTTGTGATGCGGGGTACAGTTGCGCTTATCAGAATAGTTTAGCCTGGCGCACGCCGAATACGCCGATGCCGCCGGAAATTAATCCGCGTTCCGTCTTCGAGCGTTTGTACGGCAGCCTTGAATCCAGCCTTGATCCCAGGACGCAAGCCGCGCTCAACGAAGACCGCAAAAGCGTGCTGGATTACGTCAACGAACGCACGAAAAAACTTGTCAGCACGCTTGGCACGGCAGATCGCCGCAAGATTGATGAATATCTGACGGCAATCCGCGAGATCGAAAAACGTATCGCCCGCGTTGAAAACGATAATCGTCAATTGACGCCGGAAATTGCGAAGCCGAACGGCATTCCCGCGAATTTTGCCGATCACGTGCGCTTGATGCACGACCTGTTGATTGTCGCATTTCAATCCGACATCACGCGCATTTCGACGATGCTTTATAGCCGCGAAGGCAGCAATCGCGCTTATCCTGAACTTGGTTTCACCGACGGACATCACCCGATCACGCATCACCGCTACATTCCTGAACTGGTCGAAAAAGTTACGAAGATTAATGCCTATCACTTAGAACAATTTGCTTATTTTATCGGCAAGCTGAAATCCATTCAGGAAGGCGATGGCACACTGCTGGATCATTGCATGATTGTGTATGGCAGCAGTCACAGCGACGGCAATCGGCACTCTCACGTAGACCTGCCAACTATTGTAGTCGGACGCGGCAACGGTGCATTAAAACCCGGTCGCCACATTATGTATCCCGAAACGCCGATGACGAATTTGTTCCTGGCGTTGTTGGATAAAATGGGTGTGCCGACTGAAAAGCTCGGCGACAGCACTGGCAAGTTGCAGGGGCTGAATGAAATCTAGAAGAACATTTTTTTCAACGCAAAGGGACAAAGTAACAAAGGGTCAAAGTTGAAGATTCATCAATAAATCTTTGTTCCCTCGCTGCTTTGTCTCTTTGCGTTATTTCCTATCTCTCTGAAAGGTCAATCACATGAAGCCCCTATATTCATTGCTTATCATACTTGTTTTGGTCATGCTGGCGTCATCAACTTTCGCACAAAAATTACCTGCCCCAATTTTGCTCTGGCCTAACGGCGCTCCGGGTGCGACAGGCACTTCAGATGAAGACAAGCCCGCGCTTATTCCGTTTGTACCAGACGCAACAAAAAGTAATGGAGCCGCGATGCTGGTGATTCCAGGCGGCGGTTTTACAATTCGTGCGACCGATCACGAAGGTGTGCTGGTTTCGCAATGGTTCAAGGCGCACGGCATCACAGCGTTTCTGCTGCGCTATCGCCTGAGACCGCTCTACACTCGCAACGAGTGGCTGAAAGATGGGCAACGTGCGATGCAATACGTCCGCGCCCATGCTGCTGAATATCACATCTCGCCGAATCGAGTTGGCGCGGTCGGTTTTTCTGCCGGAGCGCAGTTGGCAGCCGACATGTCATTTAATCCGCTGCCCGGTCAAGCCGCTGCCCAGGACTCGTTGGATCGCTTCTCAACGCGCCCGGACGTGATGATTCTGGCTTATGGCTCAATGCAAATGCCTGCGTCATTGGATCAGGCAACTATTGCCAAAGTGCCACCCGCTTT
>JANMKB010000651.1:0-10675 GCA_031371805.1 Blastocatellia bacterium
CAAGCGGCTCTCAGATTCAGCCGTTGCACATTTTCAGCAAAACTTTTATTGGAGGTTTGTTATGCGAAAGTCTTTTCTTCTGATTCAAACTTTTGTACTCATCGGATCACTGATTTTTTCTCCTTTGAGCTTTGCACAAACTCTGCCTGTTCCGGCAGACCCTCAACAAAAACCGCAACCGAAGCAGGAACCTGCCGCACCTGAAGAAGTCGTTCGTATTTCGACGCGCCTGATTCAGATTGATGCTGTCGCTGTAGATAAAGACGGCAAGCAGGTGACTGATCTCAAAGCCGAAGATTTCAAAATTTTAGAAGACGGCAAAGAACAAACCATCACGAATTTTTCGTACATTTCGTTGCAGCCTGAGACACCAAAAACGTTGGTCAAAGCTGATCCAAAAGCGGCGTCAAAAATTGGAGTACCTCCGGTTCCAACTACTATGATTAAACCCGAAGCGGTCAGACGAACAATAGCTTTGATCGCCGACGATTTAGGGTTGACGTTTGAGAGCACAGTTTTCACACGCAATGCGCTGCATAAATTTGTAGACGAACAAATGCAGCCAGGTGATTTGGTAGCCGTGATTCGCACCAGTGCCGGCAGTGGTGCTTCGCAACGATTCACCAATGACAAACGATTATTGCACGCTGCGATTGATCGTATTCAGTGGTATCCGTTTGGGCGAACGCAAAGTGCCTTTGAACCAATGGGTGGACGTAGTTCATTGGAGGCTGTGAAGGCAACAGCGGCAAGCTCTCTACCCTACGGAGGAGGTGTAAGAGTTCGTGTAGATGGTGTAATGACCAATGGCTCGGAGGACGTTCAATACAATAATCTTCGTGATGATATTTCCAGACAGGGAACCATTGGCGCAGTTCGATATGTCGTTGAGGGGTTACGTGAATTACCAGGAAGAAAATCTGTTTTATTGATGTCCGATGGGTTAGCAATGTTTCCCAAAGTTGGTGGTGCGATCATGGGTGATCGCGGTTCTGTAGACATCAGCAGTAGCGGCATCGTAACCGCCCTCAAAAATTTGACTGAAATGGCGAATCGCGCGTCCGTTGTAATTTACTCAATGGATACTCGAGGATTGCAAACACTGGGCATTAATGCGATTGATGATACGCAACCAACCTTTGAAGGACTAGGTGCCAGTGGTGACAGTTTATCCAGTCAACAAGCAGCAGCAACCGCGACAATCGTAAATCGCAAAAATCAACTTAACTATGACAATTTTCGTCTGCAAGATGGGTTGAATTATTTAGCCAGTCAAACCGGTGGATTTTTCTTTCGTGACAACAACAACCTTGCGGAAGGAATTCAAAAGGTTGTTGACGATCAGCGCGGGTATTACTTGATTGGCTATGTGCCGGACGATTCAACCTTCAATGAACTGGGTCGTCGAACGTTTCATAAGCTAAATGTCGTCGTGAAAAATCCCAAACTTCACGTGCGTTCGCGCACCGGATTTTTTGGAATTTCAGACGAAGAAATTAAAAAACCTTTGGAAACCAGAGAAGAACAAATCAAAGCCGCGCTCGCTTCACCGTTTAATTCCAGCGGGGTCGAGATCAATATGACTTCGATTTTCACGGGCAACCAGGAAACGCAATTGGTGCGTTCAATGATTCACGTCAACGCCCGCGATTTGACTTTCACAAAGCAGGAAAACGGCGATTACCTGACCGACGTAGACATCGCCGCTACTACTCATAACGAAAACGGACTGACCATTGATCGTGGTGGACGGACGTACACGTTGCGCGTGAAGGGACCGGATTATGAAGCCGCTTTGCGTGACGGAATTATGTATGGGCTGGATGTGCCAGTCAAAAATCCCGGCGCGTATCAATTGCGCCTCGCCGTGCGCGATGCGAAGTCCAAGCGCGTCGGCTCCGCCTCACAGTTTATTGAAGTTCCTGACATCAAAAAAAATCGCCTCGCGCTGTCCGGGATTTCAATGAATGGCGAGTATGAGAAAGGCGGTAAACCTGAAGCTCTGGTACAGGCCAGCCCGGCCTTGCGACGAATGAAACGCGGCATGATTTTGAATTACGCCTATGCTATTTATAATCCAAAACTTGACCCCGGTAATCGGACAAATCTGATGACACAAACAAAACTTTTTTATGATGGTCAACAGATTTTTGCGGGCAAGGAAGCGCCCCTCAACAGCCAGCAAACATCGAAGACAAACCGCATTTTTGCGGGCGGTTCAATTGATCTTGGCGCAAATCTCAAGCCTGGCGAATACGTTATGCAAGTCATCGTCAGTGATCTGCTGGTAAATGAAAAACGCCGTACCTCGACGCAATGGATCAATTTTGAAATCCTGAATTGAGATACAGTAGGCGTCCCGCCTGCTGAAGCGGTCACAAGTTTCTTCGGAATAAATCTTCCCGATTATCTATTGGACAAGCGAGACGCCCCTGCATTCATAATCCGCTGCCAATCCGCCTTTAGCTAAATTGGCCTGTTCCCACTCTTGCGCTTTGCTAAAGTCTTGCTAAGATAACTCCAATCTTATCTCACATGTTTTTATAGCGGTGATTCAATGACAGCAAAAATTTTGGATGGCGCTGCGGTTGCGCAGCAAATAAAACAACGTGTGGCTACGCGTGTGGCAGGTCTCAACATCAGGCCTGGCCTGGCAGTCGTGATAGTCGGCAGCGATCCGGCCTCACAGGTTTATGTTAGGAATAAGGTAAAAACCTGTGAAGCGCTGGGGCTGTACTCAGAAAAACACGCGTTGCCGGAAGAAACGACTACGGAACAATTGTTGGCATTGGTGCGGGAGCTAAACCAGCGCGATGAGATTGATGGAATTCTTGTGCAGTCTCCTCTGCCGAAGCAAATCAACGAAGAGGAAATTGTCGAAGCAATTGATCCGGCAAAAGACGTGGACGGTTTTCACAAAATTAATATGGGACTATTGACGCAGGGGCATGAAGGCCTGATTCCCTGTACGCCGGCAGGAATTATCGAAATGCTGGATCATTATCAAATTCCTATCGCCGGAGCCAATGCCGTCGTTATTGGACGCAGTAATATTGTGGGCAAGCCGATGGCGCTGTTGCTTCTGCAGCGCCACGCAACCGTGACGATTTGTCATTCGCGCACCAAAAATTTGCCGGAAGTAACCAGGCGTGCAGATATCGTAATTGCGGCCATTGGGCGCACCGCAATGATTACCGGCGAGTACATCCGTGAAGGCGCAGTAGTTGTTGATGTGGGAACGAATCAAGCGACTTCGGAAGAGGAAGTACGGCGAATTTTTAGTGATGAGGAAATTCCAAGGCGATTGGAAGCCTTACAAAAACGCGGCTCCACGCTGGTTGGCGATGTCGAACCACGCTCTGTTGCTGAACGTGCCAGTTATTTGACCCCTGTGCCAGGTGGAGTGGGGCCGCTGACGATTGCAAGACTAATGCAAAATACGGTGAATGCGGCAGAAAAACGTCGCGGAAACAAGGTAGGCTGACAAAAACCCGAAACGCAAAACCCGAAACTCGAAACCCCTATGCTAAAGGTTGGACTGACAGGTGGGATTGCCTGTGGCAAAACTTACGTCGCTGATTTGCTGCGCGATTTGGGCGGCGAAGTGACGGATGCAGATGTGGTAGCGCGGGCCGTGGTCGAGCCGGGGCAACCCGCTTATTCAGACATCGTCAAAGAATTTGGGTACGAGATTTTAGCGGCTGACGGAACGATTGACCGGGCAAAATTAGGGGCGCTTATTTTTGCTGATGAGCAACTCCGTCTGAAACTTAATGCTATCGTTCATCCTCGTGTCCAGGCTGCGCAAATGCAATGGATGAATGAAATTGCGCAACGTAAGCCACAAGCGATAGCAATTACTGATGCAGCCCTGATGATTGAGTCAGGCGGATATAAACGATTTGATAAAATTATTGTCGTTCATTGTGCCCCGGAAATTCAGCTTGAACGACTTATGACGCGGAACCAGCTTTCACGCGCAGAAGCGATGAAACGAATCGCGGCGCAGATGCCTTCGACTGAAAAGCTAAAATATGCGGATTACTTAATTGATACATCCGGCGGTTTTGTAGCTACCAAACAACAAGTCATCAAACTTTATACCGAATTGCGCAAACAAGCAGAATTCGTGCCTGGAAATCCTTGAAGCTCTGGAAAAATGTGGTCTTTAGGTCTTTTAGACAAGGGGACGGATAGTTAATTGAACCCCGGCTGCTCTGCTAATTTTTGGCGCGGCAAATATTCGCGGCCTGTTTTTGTCAATCGCGCGCACACCCATTCGCTGCTTCAGACCCCGACGCGGTGGATTGGGCTGGATGGCAGGCCGTGTAACGGGGACGCCAGCTTCGTCCTTTCTCTGGCGTCCCTTCAGGCATTTTTAACCAAAGCTATTGGTCGTTCAGATGATGTACTTGAGCAAACTTCTGAATGCCTGATGGCATTTAGTTTTTGGCGAAAAAGATGGTGAACGCTGAACAAATTACCCGGTCTGAGATGGACGCTGATTTAGTATCCGATCAGCCTGAAGGATTGCGGCACTGGTTGGCGGCGCAGCAAACGCTCGCCTCCAGCACCAATTTAGCGTTGCTCACGGTAGGCCCGGATAACAACATCAAAAAAGATGTCGCCAATGAAACCAGCATTTGCCAGAGCTTCCTGAATGACCCGACGAAAGCACGAATGTGCGCGGAATTTTGTGGTCGTGCGCGGCAACGTGCTATTGCTGAAAATCGCACCATTACTTACCGTTGCGGAGCCAATTTACATTGTTTTGCCGCTCCCCTTAAAACTTCGGATGAAACCTCTCAGCGGGCTGTAATTGGGGGGCGAACTTTTCTTTCCGCCACTGAGTATCGTGAATTTTTGCAACGGGAAAAAATTTCCGGCTCCTATCCTGACCCTAAACTTTTCAGCAATATTAAATTTACCGACGAAGAAGAATTTGAGCGTGCACGGCAAATGATTCTGACGACAGCTAACGAAATCCTGAGCCATGATTTTGGCGCAGTTGTCACCGAACCGCTGGTTAAGGTCTCCGTTGTTCAGACTGAATCGTCACCGCACCCACCCGCATTTTCTCCCGAACAGTTAGAAACTTTTTTCAATGGTTCTTTCGATCAGGGCTGTCGCGAAGCAATGCGCCTGATTGGTTCCAGGTTTAAGCTTCGTTCTGCGGCGCTGCTGATGCGTACCGGCAAGCGCATGTCCGCGTGTGCGGCTGGTGGCGAACAACGCGAACAGCTTATTGGCCTCAGCCTGAACCTCGAATCTGTCTTACTGAATCGGTTATATTCACAGGAATCAAAAACCAATCCTGTGCCGCTGACCGCAGCAGAAATGGCCGAGATTCAAACGAAGGTCAGTTGCAATCAAGCGGATATTTTTCCGCTTTTTATTGGTGAAGAATTAACAGGAATCCTGCTCATACTTGATACTGATTTTAATGAACAGGCAAACTTACAAATCGCGCGCTTAGGACAAAATCTGATCGTGCCCCTTGAATTGGCACGCCTGCGCAGTGAGGTCAGTGACCGCACGAAATCTTTGGCGCAATGGCAGGACTTTGCGCATTTGCTGGCGACTCGGGCTAATGCGCCGGAAACTTATTCAGCCATTGTCGAGAAAGTTGCGACAACTTTAAATGCCAACCGTGTTTCATTATTAATTTACAACGAAGAATCCAAAAAGCTGATTTGCAAAGCCGCCACCGGGTTAAATCATGAAGTAGTCAGCGGCCCGAAAATTGGTGAAGGAATTGCCGGCGTCGTACTGGAGCGCGGCGAACCCTTACTCGTCCGCGATTTGCGCGAGCAGGCCTGGGTTGCCAGCCGCACGCACGGTCAGGCAAGATCAAATTCCTTTATTAGTTTCCCGCTCCTGAGTGGGAGCAAGCGACTAGGAGTTATTAATCTGACGGATCGCGTTGATGATCAAAGTTTCGTGGGTGGTGATTTGGATTGGCTGAATCTTTTCCAGCCTTATGTCGCAGCAGCACTGGAAAGAATTGACCTGCGCGAAAAAGCCCAGCGGTTTCAACTTCTGGCGATCACTGACCCCCTCACCGGATTGCTGAATCGCCGTTATCTGGAAGAACGCTTTTCGCAGGAAATCGAACGCTCCAAACGTTATCAATTCCCGCTCTCTTTCGTCATGATGGATATTGATGGATTCAAAACCTTCAATGACACTTTTGGGCATCAGGCAGGCGATGAAGTTTTGCGCGAAACGGCGCATTGCATCCGCAAATCGCTCCGCAATTTTGACGTTGCGGCAAGATATGGCGGCGAAGAATTTATCGTCGTCCTGCCGGAAACCGACGTAACCTCAGCCATGATCCTGGCTGAGCGCTTGCGAAAAGCTGTGGCAAATCACTTCGCCAGCGAAAATTCCAAACATCCCGTGACCATCAGTGTCGGAGTTTCCAGCCTCAGTAAAACCCTGCAAAATCGGCATCAAGTCATCCGCGCCGCAGATCAGGCACTTTATGCTGCAAAAAAACGCGGCAAAAATTGCGTTGTGGTGTACAATACCGAACTGGTTCCGGGCCTCACTTAGTTTCTATTCTGATTTTTGAGAGATAGAGCGCCGCCGCGTAGCCAGAAACGAACCCGTTCGGGATAATCAAGCAGCGCAACCGTTCGTTGCGTCCACCCAACCTTGAAGCCCTGCCCAAACCGGAACCAAGCCGTTCAGCTCGTCGCAGCCTAATCCACCATTAGCCCTATACAACATAATTGCTTGCATGTTTTATTCCCCAGTATCTTCACCTCAACGACCAATTTTAAGTCAGCTTGCCACTGATGAAATCCTGCCACGTACCGTGTCAGCTTTGGACGATTTATATCAGGCGGCAGTGCTGAAAAATACGCGTGCGATGCTCGTGATTGGACATCCTCAGTCTGGTAAAACTGAACTACTGCGGTTGGCTTATGATCGTTTGTTCAATGAGCAGGGGCGGACGCTGCCAATTTATTTCAGTCTGCGGCGTGATCGTTTAGCGCCGGAAAAATTTGCCAAAGACTTTTTGCTGACGTTGTTGCGGCAATATCTGGCGTTTGTCAATCATGATGCCGATTTGGTTCCCCGGCATGAATTGACCGAACGCGATTTGCTCAACCTAGCCTCAGCCAACGAATACGCGACGATCAAAGAAGCACTTGATAATTACGAAGCTCGCTTAAATGATAATGATAAAAGATCACTCGTGCGCTATGTTCTGGGTTTGCCACAACGTTTGGCCGCTCGCAGTCCTTATCATCTGACAGTTTTGCTGGACGAAGCGCAATGGCTGGATCGCGTGGTGGTGGACGAAGAAATTGCGAATCTGTTTGGCGAAATCCTGCATCAACCACATTTGGTATCATTCGTTATTACCGGACAGCAGAGAGCTTTACTTGATCAGTTGGCGGCGGAAGAAGGGTTAATCGGGACGGTCAAACTCTTACATTTCGGGCAGCCTGATCTGCTGTCAATGCAGGAACTGGTGAAAAAATGGTGTGAACAGAATGACGCGGATTTCGAGGCGGAAATCGGCAGACTGGCGGTACATCAAACCGATAGTAATTTATTTTATCTGCGCTCCCTGACCGCTGCTTCCAGCGAACGCAGGATGTGGTTCGACAAGGGAGCAGATTTTGAACGGCTGTATGTTGCCGAATTGTTACAGGGCCGCATCGCTCATTATTTTTCGCGCCTGCTCAGACAAATCGCCAATGATGCAACCAACGGTCAGGCCGGAGAGCATGCCGCCATCGAAATCGTTTATATTTGCGCTGAGGCAATGGCCTCGCGCGCTCCGGTAGAGTTGATAAGAGCCAAACTCGCGCCGCGCATCGAAGTCAATTCATTGCTGGCTGAATTGCACCGCAACGAATTAATTACCCTGCTTGATGGTCATATTCTGCCTTCCGAAGATCAGGTGTTTTGTGATTGGATCACTGCCACGCATCGGCGTTTTGAAGGCGGCTCCCTCGAAGAAGTAAAGCTTGATCTGTTACGCCGTCGCATCAAATCTGTTCCAACCATGCTGACGCTGAGTTCGCGGCGGAGTCTGCACTCACAAATTGAAGCCATCCTCAGGCGATTTGATGGGCACAGTGTGGCGCATTCGCTGTTTGCCCACGAAGAGTTTGTCATTCGTTATGGACAGGCAACCTACGAAATTATGCTCGGTGGGCTTGCCGCCGAAGTAGAGCGAGTGAATCTGCCGCAAGTAATTCACGTAGCGGAAGGCAATCTTTTTAGTCATCGAACAGATGTGATGCCCGGCAGTTGGAGCTATCTGCTGGCGTTTGGATTCGAGCAGGGGGTCTACGATCAGGAACATGAAATCATCTGGTTATTGGCAGTTGCCGATTCGCCCTCAACCGTTTCAGCCGATGCGGTGCAGTTACTTGATCACCAGTTAAGAGAAATTCAAAATGCTCTGACGTTAGGACAAGAGCCAGGCAAACCCATTCCAAAATTGACGAAGTGGGCCATTAGCAAAATGGGGTTTACGCCGGATGGGACAGTGGCGTTGACCGAGCGCGGGTTTGCCGCTTCAGATTATTTGCAATTGGAATTGCTCACTCGGATGATCGAAAAAGACATCAAAAAAAGTAAACCTCCTGAGGTTGTAACTCCTGAAGCAACTCCAATTTCAGATTCAATAAGCTCAGAGCCTGAGCCTGAAGTTATTGAAGCTGAGACAAATTTTGTTGATCTTTCTACGCCTCATCCGGTCGAAGAAGCGTCCGCAGAAATTCCTGGTGAACCTGAACAGAGGGAAGCTGAATTAGTAGTTGAGGAGATTGCTGAACCAATTATTCCACCTGTTACTCCGGTCGAAACGGCTGGAACTGAACGTGCCTCCGACGATTTTGAGATGGCGATTCCAATCAATGATGACAAGGAAATTATTGCCGCTCGGGTGGCGGAAAAACTGGCGCGCAAGGCAGGGTTTTCTTCTGAGTCAGTCAATCAGATCAAAACTGCTTTAATTGAAGCCTGTCTCAGTTTAGCCGCCATTGAAGAAGCGCCTGATGGCAAAATTCATCAGCGTTATCAGTTGGACGATGAAAAAATTACGATCTCCATTTCCAATCGCGCCGCCGGATTAAATGTTAAAGATGGAGCGATTGTGGTTGAAGACCCGGAAAGAATCTGGCGTCTGGACGTGCTGCGCAGTTTGGTTGATTTTGTTCGTTTGACTAAATTGGATGATGGCTGGAAAGTTGAATTGACCAGATTTATTCCGCAAAATAAAGAGACGTAAAAAAAGTGGGGGCTTTACTCCTGACCTAAATCTGCTTTGTTACTGCGGTACGGTTGGAAATCTCTCCCCCAATCCAGACCTACAATTTCCAGATTAATTTTCTCGCCATCCACTTTTACCACGACATAATGGAAAGCATTTTCGCCCGGCGTAGAGCCAGGTTTAGCGATGCGTTCCAGTGAAACCTTTTCTGCGGCAAAGGCTTTGAGGTAATCCTTCGTGTCCGGGTCACCACGATACTCATACAATGGTGCGCCGCCGCCGCCGGTCAGGACTTGATCCATCCGATATCTTTTACCGCTCGCGTCTTCGTATCTTTCAACCCAATGCTCAAAGAAATGTTCGTGTCCACAAAAATAAATATTGACGTGATGCTGGCGAAACAATGGCGCATATTTTTCGCGCATGATTTTTGTGGATTCTTCAACATGCGCTCCTCCATGCGGGCCGGAGGAGAAAAACGGATGATGCCCGTACACGAATAAATTCTTATAACGCTTGCGATCCAAACCTTCCAGTTGCTGTTTGATCCACTGAAATTGTTTTTCATCGCCAGCGATTTGCGTATCCATTGCCAGTACAAATGTATTCCCATAAGCAAACGCAAAAACAGGATAGCCATCAAGGCGACGCAGCGAACCATTTGCCGGAAGCAGGTTTGCGTTCATCTCTAAAAAGTTTTTTACACCTTTGATCCGCGAAGCGTTTTCCACCGTCAACGCACCCGTGACATCATGATTTCCGGGCGCGAGAAAATAAGGAATACCGCCCTCTGTAGTGATGCGATTGATCAAATCAACATAGCTGACATTCAGTTGCTGCGCGATTAATCCACTGACAACAGCATCGCCGCTTTG
The DNA here is from genome assembly GCA_031371805.1 of Blastocatellia bacterium. GTDB lineage: Bacteria > Acidobacteriota > Blastocatellia > RBC074 > RBC074 > JAFDVL01. Next base: position 10,114 of record JANMKB010000651.1, read on the forward strand.
CATAACAAAGCGCAGCGGGAACTCTGTTTGCGCCTGTTTTGTGATGCGCTCAAGCACTGAATTAATCGTCATCGAATGTTCGTATTGCAATTCGCGCCCATCACGTCGTCCACGGGTATCGCCATACACCACAAAAGAAAATTTTGTCACGTTCGCGGATTTATCTTCAGGTGGAAGCGGGTTTTTCGACGCATTAATCGCTCGAACTTTTTCTTCCGGCGCGGCAGTTTGTGGAGCCGTTGCCTGCGCGAAAAGTTGAGAGGCAAAAATAAATAATAAGAAAATTCTAAAAATCCAATGGAGCATAAAATACCTGCTGCAAAGTTGTTCAGAGTTACGCCTTCAGGCGTGCATACCTACGTTCACGCCTAAAGGCTCTGAACATTTTTATTTAAGCGCCTCCCCTAAGACCTGACCAACGCTATTACTTGGAAATTCAATCTTGAGAATCGTCGCCAAAGTCGGTGCAATATCGAGCGGGCTACTCAACCTGGAGAAGGTTCCCGCCTTCACACCAGCACCATAAAAAATCACCGGAACATGCGTGTCATAGCTATACGGC
>JANMKB010000682.1:0-1911 GCA_031371805.1 Blastocatellia bacterium
GTGCAAAAATTCCCGTGTCACCTGACCAGTCCCCCAGCACTTTACCTCGTCGGCCCCCGTCCGAACGGCTTCGACACACTTGCGAATCAAGGCCGGAATCACGTGCGAGCTTTGTAAATCAAAGTTATCACGCGGGCCATATAAATTCACCGGCAACAAAAAGATTGAATTAAATCCGTACTGTTCACGATACGCCTGTGATTGCACCAGCATTGCTTTTTTGGCGATGCCATACGGCGCATTCGTTTCTTCAGGATACCCATTCCAAAGATCATCTTCTTTGAACGGAACCGGCGTAAATTTGGGGTAGGCGCAAATTGTTCCCGTCGCCACAAATTTTTTGATCCCGCGTAACCGGGCTTCGTCAATGAGTTGCACGCCCATCATTAAATTTTCATAGAAATACTTGCCGGGATTTTCACGATTGGCCCCAATTCCGCCGACCACCGCCGCCAGGTGAATTACCAAATCCGGCTGAGTATCATCATACAGCCGTTTAATCGCGTCGGCTTTTACCAAATCATATGCGGCGCGACGCGGAATAAAAATGTGCTCGCAGCCTCTGGCTTTCAGTTTTTCTACGACATACGAGCCGAGAAAACCTGCGCCGCCAGTGACAACAACTCGGTCATAGGGAAAGGTCATAAAATTACAGTTGAGCCAACATCTGACAATTCATTTGCGACAATGTAGCGCAACCAGCCATGGTTGCGACAGGCTTTGCGCAGCAAAGGCTAAGCTATTTCATTGTCACAACTATCGCTGCCTTAAAATGCTGAACGATGCGTGACAGCCTGTTGCCCTGTGCTTTTCAGTTTTTCCAGATCGGCATCCACCATCATTCGCACCAATTCTTTAAATTTCACCTTTGGCTCCCAACCCAGTACAGTACGCGCTTTCGTCGGGTCACCAATCAGCAAATCCACCTCTGCCGGACGATAATAACGCGGATCAATTTCCACGTATTTTTCCCAATCCAGCCCCAGATGCCCAAACGATTCCTGCAACAAATCACGCACTGAATAAGTCTCGCCCGTAGCGACGACATAATCATCCGGTTTGTCATGTTGCAACATCAACCACATCGCCTCGACAAAATCACCCGCAAAGCCCCAGTCACGCTTGGCATCAAGGTTGCCTAAAAATAATTTATCCTGCAAACCCATTTTAATTGCTGCCGCCGCCTTCGTCACTTTGCGCGTCACAAAGGTTTCACCACGACGCGGCGATTCGTGATTAAACAAAATTCCGTTACAGGCAAACAGGCCATAGCTTTCACGATAATTCACCGTGATCCAATAGGCATAAAGTTTGGCTACGGCATAGGGAGAGCGCGGATAAAATGGCGTCGTTTCTTTCTGGGGAACTTCCTGCACCTTGCCGTACAATTCGGACGACGAAGCCTGATAGAATTTTGTCTTAATACCCGTATCCTTGATCGCTTCCAGCAGCCGTAGTGTCCCAAGCCCGCCGACCTCAGCCGTATATTCAGGAATATCAAAGCTGACGCGGACATGCGATTGTGCGCCGAGATTATAGATTTCGTCGGGTTGCACATCGCGCAAAATTTTGTTGAGCGAACTGGCATCGTTCAAATCACCATAGATCAGATTCAGTCGCCGCGCCGATTCATGCGGGTCCTGATAAATATGATCTATGCGTTCGGTATTGAACGAACTGGAACGACGAATAATACCGTATACTTCATAATCTTTGGACAGTAAAAACTCAGCCAGATAGCTGCCATCCTGTCCCGTAATGCCCGTAATTAAAGCTTTTTTTCTAGTCATATTTTTTGAACCTGGATTTTTCTAAACAATCCGGGGCGGATCATAGTGAGCGATTTCGGGGCGGTTAAGGCGCACAGTTTCGGCGTTCAAATCACGCCGTAATAAGTGATCGAAAGCAAGC